>JAFXZT010000086.1 GCA_017541145.1 Bacteroidales bacterium
AAACCAATTGACTTTGGGACTAAGTCCCAAAGTCAATTGGTTTCAGATACAAAGCAAAAAGAGTAAATATGACTTAGTTATAAGTAAACATTTTATAGAAATAAACGTTAAATCGAGTCAACCAATTTCAGGATAGGACATTGCCGTCATCAGGATATAGTTCTTTTGCTCCCTCAGGCAATTTGTCCGCATAACCGATTGTTAATGTTCTTGAATCAAGATCGAAAATGCCGTATGGTACTTGTGCAATGCTCATCTGAACACAGCTGAATGCAAAAAGCATTGCAAGAATTACATTTTTTATAGTTTTTATTTATTAATAAGTTAAACATCGCTACAAAGGTATAAAAAAGTTAAAAAATAAAAGTTAATTTTTAAGGAGATTTGGACAAGGATAGAAATTATCTTTGTCCAAATCGCGATATTTTTTTGCGATTTGGACACGGATAAAAATTATCTTTGTCCAAATCAATGTTTTTTTTTGCGATTTGGACAAAGATAATTATATTTGCAACCGTAAAAATCATCACGGTTATGAACGAATTAATAGGCAGAGTATCTGAATGTGAGCAACTTAACGAATGTCTAAAGTCTCAAAGGTCAGAATTTATAATCATATACGGACGGAGAAGAATCGGAAAAACGTTTTTAGTTAAAAAATTTTTTGACCAAAAATTTTCATTTTACTTCACCGGCGCACATAATATGCCGTATGTCAATCAGTTAGAAAGATTTGCAGCGTCTATAAAAAAATATTCCAAATCCAAAATCACGCCTCAACCCAAAGATTGGTATCAGGCATTTGATTGTTTGGTGGAATATTTGGAAAGTTTGCCTGAGGGTCAGCGCAAAGTAATTTTCATTGATGAAATGCCGTGGATTGACACTCACAAATCGGATTTTGTAACGGCTTTGGAGAATTTTTGGAACTCTTGGGCGGCATTACGCGATGACATAGTTTTTATTGCGTGCGGTTCGGCAACTTCGTGGCTGTCAGACAAACTCATTGAAAATCAGGGAGGTTTGCACAACAGAATTACGCGGCGGATTTATCTGCGCCCTTTCACCCTGAACGAATGTGAAAAATATCTTCAATGTATCAACTGCGTTTGGGACAAATATCAAATTGTTCAATGTTATATGATACTCGGAGGCGTACCGTTTTATTATAGTCTGCTAAATCCAAAAGAAAGTCTTGTTCAAAACATTGATTCACTGTTTTTTAAGAAAAGTGCGAAACTTCAAGGCGAATTTGACGAATTGTATTCTGCATTGTTTGCAAGTGCAGACAAATACATCGCTGTCGTAAAAGAACTATCGTTAAAGCGTGAAGGTCTTACCCGCAACGAAATTATGCAGTCAACGGGCATTTCGGGCGGCGGATTAACAAGAATTATTGACAATCTTGAAAAATGTGATTTTATTTCCGGCTATTCCAATTTTAATAACAAAAACAAAAACATAATTTACAGATTAACAGATTTTTACACGCTTTTTTATTTTCACTTTATAGAATCCAAAAAGCAAATTGACCCGAAGTTTTGGGAACATAATTATATGTCGCCGAAAATTAATGCTTGGCAAGGCTATACCTTTGAATTAGTGTGTCTTACTCACATTGAGCAAATAAAAGTTTCACTCGGAATTTCAGGCATTTCAACCTCCGTGAGTGCATGGCGCGGCACATACGCGGGTGCTAATACTCAGATTGACTTGATTATAGACCGAGGCGACAGGATTATCAATATTTGCGAAATTAAGTTTTCAAGTGAGCCGTATGTCATTACAAAAGATTATGAAGCAAAACTCAGACTGCGGAATGCTATTTTTAAATCGCAGACCAAAACCCGCAAAGCCTTAGCAACAACTTTCATAACTGTTTACGGCGTAATGAAAAATATTCATTCAGGCGTAGTTCAAAACGAGGTTACAGCAGAAGAATTGTTCAGGTAAAAAAATTAACCCGTGGAAATCGTACTATTTTTGATAGATTTCCACGGGTTATAGGTATTTTGTCGTTAATTATTTCTTCGTCAAAAGTCCCGGAGCATTTTCGCCGCCGTCAATTCTGGCAAAATCATGAGTTGGTTTAGGATGATCGGGATAGAACCGTATATCAAACGGCTTTACTACGTCATATTTTGTACCTTTGCCGCCCGAAAGCTGCGTACAACCATAAAACATCTGTGTTGAGGATGTAACTGATTTTGTAGTCCATTTGTCGCCGACAAATATTTCTTTTAAACTATAACAGCCTGCAAACATAGAGTGCATAATCTCTACACCTTCTGTATTAAAATTACTCAAATCAAGGCTTTTAAGGCTTTGACATTGACAAAACATTGCATACATACTTTCAACATGATCAGTATTCAAATATTGAATGTCTACAATTTCCGTAAGATTTCTAAATCCGTCAAACCAATTAGAGCATGATTTCGGATAGTAATTCTTAAACGATTTGTCGAAAACCACTTTCGTAACATTCTCTGAAAAAAGATTACCAGTCCAATTTAGATCGCTGATCACAGCAACATAATTAGCACAAGCGTTTTGGGGTAATTCGTTTCCGTAGAAAAATGTCAATACACCGTTATCAAATACAACGTAAGGCACATTGGCGTATATATAGTTCAATACAACGGGTTTATCTCCTTTGCGTGTAAAAAGTCCCGGTTCAGATGCGCCGCCATCGATTTTGGCGTATTCATATCCAAAACATGCGTGATCGTATTCGTCTTTATAAACAATTGTTGAACCCTTACCGCCGCACAATTTAAAACAATTATTGAATATATTGCATATAGGATTCTCAGTAATTGTTTGAATTTCTAATTCGCCATCTAAATTTTCTATCTCCATTTGATGAATATTCTTTTCAATTGCTTTTTTGAGTGTCCACTTGTCTTCTACAAAAATCGTGGTAAGATTAATACAATTAGCAAACATCGCTTCTAAACGATAGACATTCTTGGTATCAAAGCGGCTCAAATCAAGAGTAGTTAAACTCATACAGTTTCTGAACATTTTTGTCATATCAAAAACCTCCTCTGTGTTTAAGTTTTCGATGCCCGCAATTTCTGATAAAGCAACAAAGTTTTCAAACCAGCAACTTGTGGTTTTAGGCTTGTAGTTTGCAAAAGACTTGTCGAAAACCACCTTTTTTACATCTTTTGCAACTTTGCTCCACTGCAGCAAAGCAATAGAGTTTGCATTGTGTTTGTCGTCGTAATACAACGTAAGAGTGCCGTTGTTTAAAACGCCATAAGGCTGTATGCCGATGAGCTCTGGGTCTCCTTTTTTGGTAAGCAATCCGGGATTTTTTTCACCGCCGTCAATTACGGCATAATTATAATTTTGTTTTTCATAATCGTACAAAGTACCTTTGCCGCCGCGAAGTTTGTTATCACCGGAAAACGTACTACTTGTTAATCCATATTCTTCCAAACCGTCATCGTCGGATGTTACCTTAGCAATATTCCACTTGTCGCCTACCAAAATAGTTTCCAAATTATAACAACAGCTAAACATTGCGTCCATATTCTGAACATTTCTTGTATCAAAACTGCTGAGGTCGAGAGAAGTAAGTCTTTCGCATCTTAAAAACATATTTTCCATCGACGTAACATTTTTGGTGTTGATGTTTTCAAGACCAGTAATTGTTGTAACATTTTCGAAACCAGAGAACCAATCAGCACATGTAGTGGGTTTGAACTTGGCAAAAGACTTGTCAATCACGATACTTTCGGCTCCATCAATAAATATACTATAAAATATACTATCACCCAAAACAATTCCGTCCTTTTGGGGAGAGAAAATATCATACGCGCCTTCGGGCAGTTTGTCGGCATAGCCGATAGTCAAAACTCTTGTCGCATTATCGTAAATACAGTAAGGCACTTGTGCAACGCTTATCTGCACACAGCAGAACGCAAGAAGCATTGCGAGAATTAATAATTTAATCTTTTTCATATTATTTGATACTTTTTTAAGTTTGCCGCAAAATTATAAAAAGCATCAACAACAAAAAAAAAATGTTAATTTAATTTTTCTTCCACCGTAATATGATAATTAATAAATAAAAATCCCCCGTGGAAATCGCAGTTTTTTTGAAGATTTCCACGGGGAATAAGTGTGTTAATTAGAAGAATTGTCTCAGTAAAAACTCAAATTCTTACAATTTATACTCATACGGTGTTTTCTGAATTATCAAATTTATTTTGTTTCTCTTTTTAAAACTTTTGACAATCTGCATATTAGCAGTAGCAGAGTTTGGACTTTTGTTTGAAAAAATAATAAAAGCCAAACATCCTTCCACCCCGTTATGTAGTTTTTTGATTGCATTTTCCAATTGCGGAACGGCATCGTTAATATTTTCACCCTTCAACTCTACAAAATATTGAACACCGTTGCAAGGATTTTTTTCACATTCCGTTTTGATACACTCAGCGTTAGTTCCCGAACCTATATATTTTTCAATTTTAAAGTCGCACTTTTTGCCATTTGTATTATCCAATACACCACCATCAACAATAGTTTTGAAATACCAATTTTTATCACTATTAATAAAGGTGATTTTCGACTTTGACTTATTACCCTTGTCGTGACAAACAATTTTAGGAATATTTGTGATTTCAGAATAAGGAAGTTCAATCGTTTTCATAATCTAAAAGTTTTGAAAATTGTTCTTGTATAATATCAGAAACACTATCAATCCCATTAGAATTAATAATATGCAAATCGTAATCTTTAATATCGTTTATACAGCCGTCTTTTACCTCGTAAACACCTATTTCATCAAAGTTTACAAAATCTTCTGTCTGCATTATGTCGTTGATTTCACTACGTTTTTCCGAGCTTGAAAGTACAGAATTTTCTGCCTGAATCAAATTATTGAACGAAGACAAAATATACGGGCTGTGAGTAGCAATAAAAATAGAGTTTTCGTTACCGTTATTTACGGTTGATACCAACCATTTAACCAATTCATATTGCGTTTCAGGAAAGATATTTGCCTCTGGTTCTTCGATGAAAAGAGAACAATGCAGATTTTTATTTGCATTAATATCTAACAATGATTTCATATCAGAAAGTAAAAGAAAAATGGATAAATCCTTTCCTTTATTTTGTAATTTTTCACTCTCTTTTTCATATAACTCAGCGAACAATTCTTGAACTTTCGGAGTATTTATACCCAATTTAGATAATTCAGTTAACTTTTCTATTCTCCTCTTTTCCCCTATAGATAATGAAATATCCCGCTTTAAATAATAATTCACAAGAACACATATCGGAATTACTGATTGAAAACCGCTTGCTGCATTTTCAAACCGAATATTCTTTTCCCCATCACTTTTTTGCACGCTTAGGAAATCAGCATTGAGATTTTCATCATAATAAAATGATGTATGAGTTTTAAAAACCACCATTTTTTTATCCACAGAATATGTTTTATGTGCATCCTCCCAATCAACAAGATATTTATAAATATTTGTATTCTGACTAATTCTCAAACTCATCAAATTTGGAATTGCAGACGCCAAACATCTTTCTGCTGGAATATATGCCACTCTTCTAAATAAAGTTGATGATTGTAAAAATGAAAATTGTTTAACCATAATCTTAGCATCATCATATTTAAAATCAACACATAGTTCAACAAATTCCGAAAAATAACTAATTTTAGATTCTCCCTGAACAAAATCATTTAATTTATAAAAATCTAAAAGATTTTTTTTTATAAAATCCTTATCAGAAGTATCTTTCCTCATATAATCAAAAACTTCCGATGTTGAGTACACTTTCTCCAACCACTTGCAAAAAGCGGCTATTTTTAAAATACAACTTTTCCCTGTGCCTTGTTGACCAATAAAAACATTAAATTTTTTCAATTCAAATTCAACGTTTGTAATTGGACCGAAATTTTCAATCTTTAATTTTGCCATATTCTTTTTACAAAAAAACGTAGAGACGTTGCGTGCAACGTCTCTACAATGAAATTAAATATGTATGTTTTTTTACATCACTGCTTTTACGATAACTTTTTCGCCCTCTTTTGCCATCGGAACAAGATTGCCGGAAAGTTTCTCGCCGTTTACGTAAAGCTCCTTAATGCCTTTTTGTGCTCCGTTGTTATTAACGATTTCAATTTCGTAGGTAGCACCACGGAATTTACGTGTTACTTTGTAACCTTTTGCTGATACAGGAATACACGGATCAATCGTTATGCCTTTATAATTCGGTTTTATACCGAGAATAAACTGCGTAATCGTGTACCAGTTCCATGCAGCCGTACCCGTAAGCCATGAATTTTTGCCCTCACCGGGTTTTGCTGCGTCTTTACCTGCAACCATTTGCGAATAAACATAAGGTTCAACTTTATGAAGTTGCTGATCCTTTATAAATGCAGGACAAATCTTTACGTAATGTTCCCAAGCATCGTTTCCTCTGCCGGCAACCGTTTCGCCGATGATAACCCAAGGATTGTTATGACAGAAAATTCCCGCATTCTCTTTGTAACCTGCCGGATATGAACTGATTTCACCCATTTCAACGTGATAAGTCGTATAAGCAGGATTGTTAAGAACCATACCGTGTTCTGAATCAAGATATTTCTTGCATGAATCCAAAGCCTTATCAACCATGCCGTCTTCCAAACCTATGCCCGCCATAGTACACCAACCTTGTGATTCAATAAAGATTTTACCTTCTTCGTTTTCTTTCGAGCCGATTTTGTTTCCGTAAAAATCGTAGGCACGCAAATACCATTCACCGTCCCAACCGTGTTTCTTAACAGCCTGAACCATTGAATCAACACATTTCTGAGCACGGGCAGCCTCCTCAGTTTTGCCGAGTTGTTTGCAAAGTTCTACGTAATCTTTTCCGCAGACAACAAACAAGCCCGCTATCATAAGAGATTCTGCCTTAGAACCTTCCGTCTGATTTTCTGTCGTTTGAAAACTCTCGTTAGGATCCCAAGAGAAACAGTTGAGGTTAAGACAGTCGTTCCAGTCAGCACGTCCGATTAACGGCAACAAATGAGGTCCGAGGTTTTCAACTACGTGGTTGAAAGATATTCTAAGGTGTTCAAACAATGAAACTTCCGAACCTTCTTTGTTGTCCCACGGAACTTGTTCGTCAAGGATTGAAAAATCGCCGGTCTCTTTGATATAAGCCACCGTTCCGAAGATAAGCCACATCGGGTCATCGTTGAAACCGCCGCCGATGTCGTTGTTTCCGCGTTTTGTAAGAGGCTGATACTGATGATAACAGCCGCCGTCAGGAAACTGAGTTGAAGCAATGTCGATAATTCTTTGTCTTGCTCTTGAAGGTACTTGATGAACAAAGCCGACCAAATCCTGATTTGAATCTCTGAAACCCATTCCGCGGCCGATTCCCGACTCGAAAAACGATGCCGAACGCGAGAAATTGAACGTTATCATACACTGATACTGATTCCAAATATTGACCATGCGGTCGAGTTCTGCAGTACCGGATTTTACTGTATACTTGTCCAAAAGCTCATCCCAATAAGCGTGAAGCTCATCAAAAGCGTTGTCAACAGCCTCTACAGTCTTAAATCTTTCGATAGTTTCTTTTGCTTTTTTCTTATTAACAAAAGTACGGTCAGAATCCTGAGAAGTAATAAGCGCACCGGATTTCTTTCTTGCCAATTCTGAATCATCAAATTTCTCGTCCTGAGCGTTTTCTACATAACCCAACAAGAATATAAAATCCTTTGATTCACCGGCTTTGAGCTCCACTTCAATATAATGAGAAGCTATAGGTGACCAGCCGTGAGCCAACGAATTAGAAGGTTTGCCCGCCATAACGCATTGAGGATCTGCAAATTCGTTGTACAATCCGATAAATGATTCTCTGTCGGTATCAAAACCCTGAATAGGTACGTTTACAGAATAATAAGCATAATGATTTCTGCGCTCTTTGTACTCTGTTTTGTGATAAATCACAGAGCCGTCGATTTCAACTTCGCCTGTCGAGAAGTTACGCTGGAAGTTTTCCATATCGGTTGCCGCATTCCACAAACACCATTCTTCAAACGAAAACAATTTGATTTTCTTGGTTTCATTAGAAGTATTCTTCAATGTAACTTTCTGAACCTCAGCCCAAGTTTTCAAAGGAACGAAAAACAAAACAGAAGCCTCGATTCCGTTTTTTACACCCTTGATTTTGGTGTAGTTCATACCGTGACGGCACTCATAAAAATCAAGAGGAGTTTTGCAAGGTTTCCAACCCGGTGACCAGACAGTACCATTGTCGTTGATGTAGAAATAACGTCCGCCATTGTCCATAGGAACATTATTGTAACGGTAACGTGTAATACGACGGAATTTAGCATCTTTGTAGAAGCTGTAACCGCCTGCTGTATTTGATATCAATGAAAAGAAATCCTCGTTGCCAAGATAATTAATCCAAGGCCAAGGAGTTGCAGGGTTTGTGATAACATATTCCCTGTTTTGATCGTCGAAATGTCCGAATTCCATAAAAAATTTAATTAGTGTATTTAGTATTTATAAAGTTATTCTAAAACTGCTCAAAGTTAGAAACATTTTTGATACTATAACATCTTTCTTCAAAAAAATATCTTAAACATCACAAGTTTTATGAGTAATTAACATAAAAAAATTAAGCTCTACTTTCGCAAGTATTATTTCAACCACGGCACCCACACAACGCTCGGAAAATTTAATCTGTAAAAAGATCGAAGAAAAATATCTTTCCCGTTGTGAATATGATGATGTAACCGATATTAATTTATGACGTGTGACGGATTAAATACGATTTATTGCATCTAATTCAACGGCAATAAAATTAAAATTTAATTTAATAAATGAGTATAAAATACAACATGATTTCAGTCTACTGAATAAAAAATGCGAATTTTATTCAGTAGACTGAATAAAATTGATAAAATTTGTTCAGTCTACTGAAAACTATTGTTATATTTGCAAATATAAAAGCTACGAACTATGAACACAGAAGAATTAAAAAAAATCATAAAAGAGTATCAGGATTTCGCACAAAATGTGAAACTTATGCAACGAAAGTTTAAGTTTGAACAGTATGGTAACTATGTTTTTGTAGGTGTAAGGCGGGCAGGAAAATCGTATTTGATGTTTCAACGGATACAAGAATTATTGAAATCAGGTATAAAAAAAGAAGAAATCCTCTACATCAACTTTGAGGATGACCGTTTAATAAACTTCAAAACCGAGGATTTTGAAAACTTGAAAAATGCTTATCATCAACTTTATGATTTTAAACCGATTTTTTTTCTTGATGAAATTCAGACGATAGAAGGATGGGAGAAATTTGTGCGCCGTTTGGCTGATCAAAAATATACGGTTTATGTTACCGGCAGCAACGCCAAAATGCTCAGTTCTGAAATTATGACAACACTCGGCGGAAGATTTCTGATTAAAGATGTTTATCCGTTTTCGTTGAAAGAGTTTTTGGAATATAACGATGTGAGAATCAATGAAGAAAATTGGATTTACGACAACAAAATTTTGACTGACGTGGCTCGTAAAACCGAAGTATATTTTTATTACGGTGGTTTTCCCGAACTGAATATCTACGAAGATAAACGGCAATGGCTGAGCAGTTTGTATCAAAAAATATTTTTCGGTGATTTGATTTCACGTTATGCTGTAAAAAATCCTAATATACTAAGAATAATGATAGGAAAAGTTGCGGAAAGTGTTATGCAACCTATTTCTTGCAACAGAATATCTAATATACTTGCTTCTACAGGTAACAAAATCAGTATTAACACTGTAATTCAATATTTTACTTATTTAAAGGAAACTCTTTTGATGTTTTCTGTAAGCAATTATGCTGCATCATTTTCGGAAAAAGAAACCGTAAAAAAATACTATTTTATCGACAACGGCATTTTGAATCTGTTTCTTTTTAATCCTGATGCTGCTTTGCTTGAAAATATTGTTGCAATTTTCCTTTATAAAAAGTACGGCGACGGATTGTATTATTATAACAAAAATGTTGAAACTGATTTTTATGTTCCTCAACAAAAATTACTTGTTCAAGTATCGTATTCGCTTAATAATCAATCTACTTTGGAACGGGAAGTTAATTCGCTTGTAAAAACAGCAGAATTTCTTTCTTGCGAACAACTTGTTATCGTTACCAAAAACGAAGAAAATACTTTGGATGTTTCTGACAGAAAAATAAATGTTCTTCCTCTTTGGAAATTTCTTTTGTCGTAAATCATTCGGATTAGTTTTTTAAATAAAAAGGGATTGAAATCTATATTTCAATCCCTTTTTTTGGTGGGTATTATTTCAAACGCAATAAATCGCGTCTCTACTAATATAACTCGTGACTGAGACAATGCAACGAACCGCGTCCCCATACGATGTTAACAGCAGATACTCCGATTACTTCTCGCTCAGGAAACAATCCTGCCAAGATGTCCAAGGCTTTGCGGTCGTTGGAATCCTGATATATCGGTACTAAGACTGATTTGTTGGTTATCAAAAAGTTAGCATAGCTTGCAGGTAAACGGCTACCTTTATAATATACGGGTTTCGGCATTGGTAATGTTACGTATTTTATTGGTGTTCCGTCTTCGAGTTTGGCTTTTTCCAATCGCTCGATGTTGTCTTGCATTGCTGAATAATTGATGTCTAACGGATTGTCTTCTTTGCAAACTACTACGGTATCACGGTTAACAAATCGGCAAAAATCGTCAACATGTCCGTGGGTATCATCTCCCGTAATTCCTCTACCAAGCCAGATTACATTGTCGATACCGAAATATTGTGCAAATACATTTTCGTAGTCTTTTTTGGTAAATCCTTGATTACGAACTTGATCTTTGTCGTCCATCAAACATTCTTCGGTACAAAGTAATGTACCGCAACCGTTTATATCAATAGCACCGCCTTCAAGTGTTACGCGTTTGCCGTTGTACAAGGGTTGTACGGTTTTGCGGTTGAGATGCTGTGCCAATATCTGCGGCATTTTGTCGTCTTCGGGATAGGGATGGTAATTTGCCCATGCGTTGAAATTGAAATCCATGTATATCGGATTGTTTTCTACGTCGTACACGGGTATCGGACCTGAATCCCTCATCCAAACTCGATATGCTGTATATTCCAACAAATCGATGTTTTGCATGTCGGCATTGGCATCTGTAAGCAATTGGTTTACAATATCTTTATGCTGACTGTCTTTTACAATTACAATACACTTTTCCGCGAAAGATATGCGTTTGATAAACTCAACGAACTCGTATTGAACGGCAGTGAGTTTCGGTGCAAAATCTTCTTTGTCAGAATGTGGAAACATCACTACTATTGCTTGATGATGTTCAAATTCAGCAGGGATACGATAGCAAGAATTAATCATAGTTATAAAGTAATTTCACATTTATCAGCTATTTTTTTAGCTAAATCCATAAAGTATTTTCCTTGTGGTGAATCGTCTTTGAGAACTGAAGGTGTACCGTTGTCACCGTTTTCGCATATTGACTGTACAAGCGGAATTTGTTCCAAAAGTTCGATATTGTATTTTTCGGCGATTGCTTTGTTGCCTTCTTTTCCAAAGATATAATACTTATTGTTAGGAAGTTCAGCGGGTGTAAACCATGCCATGTTTTCTACGATTCCAAGGATTGGAACATCTATTTTGTCGTTTCGGAACATGTTGATACCTTTTACAACATCGGCAATTGCTACTTGCTGAGGTGTAGATACGATTATCGCGCCTCTAAGTCTTAATGTCTGAACAACAGTAAGATGAATATCGCTTGTACCCGGAGGCAAGTCAAACAAAAGATAATCGAGTGCGCCCCAATCGCCGTCGTTGATTATTTGGTTCAAGAAATTGGAAGCCATAGGACCTCTCCAAATTGCAGGGTTTTCAGGATCGATAAAAAATCCCATTGAAAGTACTTTCACGCCGTATTTTTTGGCAGGGATAATCATATCTTTGTCGCCGTCCTTGTATGCTTCGGGTTTGTAGTCTTCGAGTCCGAACATCTTCGGCATTGAAGGTCCGAATACGTCGGCATCAATCAAACCTACTGAATATCCGAGTTTTGCGAGTCCGATAGCAAGGTTGGCTGTCACGGTAGATTTGCCGACACCGCCTTTGCCTGATGCTACTGCAATTATATTTTTTACATTTGCCAACGGAATATGCTGTTCTTCAGGCTTTTTGGCTTGCGATGGTTGGATATCTGTTACTGTAATTTCTACATTGATTTCAGGATTGATATCAGCAGCAATTACTTGATGCACAGCTTTACGCAACGAACTTAACAACGGACGGGTAGAATGTGATATTTTTAATGCCACATGTATTCCTTCGTCATCGATTTTAACATCGTCAACAAGTCCTGATGTTACTATATCTTTTTGATTTTGAGGATTAGTAATGAGCTTTAGAGCGTTCATTACATCTTCTTTTGTAAAACCTGGATTCATATTTCTATTTTATTTTATCTTTTTTCTTCAATATAAGAGTCTTTGAAACCTAACATATAAAGTACTCCGTCGATTCCGATACTTGAGATTGATTGTTTGGCGTTTTCTTTTACTTTTGGTTTTGCGTGATAAGCGATACCCAAACCTGCGATATTAAGCATCGGCAAATCGTTTGCGCCGTCGCCTACAGCTATTACTTGCTGAAGGTTGAGGTTTTCGATTTGTGCAATAAGTCTCAGAAGTTCGGCTTTGCGTTTACCGTCCACGATATCACCGACATAATTACCTGTAAGTTTGCCGTCTACGATTTCCAATTCGTTGGCATAAACGAAATCGATACCGAATTTTTGTTTGAGATAGTTGCCGAAATATGTAAAACCTCCGGAAAGTATTGCGATCTTGTATCCGTATTGTTTCAAGATTTTGAGAGTACGAGCTGCTCCTTCGGTAATTGGCAACGATTCTGCAATTTCTTTCATAACACTTTCGTCCAAACCTTTTAGTAATGATACTCTACGTTTGAAACTTTCACAAAAATCGATTTCACCCCTCATCGCCGATTCTGTAATAGCTTTTACTTGATCGCCGACTCCGGCACGCATTGCAAGTTCATCAATTACTTCGGTTTGAATTAGGGTAGAATCCATATCGAAACAGATAAGTCTGCGGTTACGGCTATAGATATTGTCTTCCTGAAACGAAATATCATATCCCATTTCTTGTGACAATCTCATAAACTCGCCGTGTAAGAAAGGACGGTCTTTGGGTGTACCTCTTACTGACATCTCAACGCATGCTTTTGTTTTTTCATCACCGGTAGATTCGGTAAGCGGCACACGACCTGTTAAACGTGTAATAGAGTCAATATTAAGATTTTGATCTGCCAAAACTTTTGCAACTGCCGAAATCAAATCAGCGGATATATGACGACCAAGCAATGTTACAATATACCTGTTTTTACCTTGCATTGATACCCATCTGTTGTATTCGTCTTCTTGAATTGGCGAAAATCTTACTTGAACTCCCAATTCACAAGATTTGAAAAGCATTTCTTTCAAAATATTACCGGAATCTTTGTGCGAGGCTTTAAACATAATTCCTAAAGACAACGATTTATGAATATCAGCTTGTCCGATATCAAGTATCTGAGCACCGTATTTTGCGATAATGGCAGCAAGCGAAGAAGTTAAGCCGGGCTTGTCTTCGCCTGTAATAGAAGCCATGATAATTTCTTGATCATCAAAAATTTCCATTGTCTATTCCTTGTTGTTTAACAGTTTTTTCTTTATTTTTTACATTAGTTGAACTGCAAAGATAGAGCTTTATTTTTACAACAACGAATAAATTTAAGCTAATTTATGGTAAATATGTTACTTTTTCGGAATTAGAAAAGCTATCTCACTGTTCTAAGATAATCACGATAGGCTGTAGGTGTCATTCCGGATTGTTGTTTTACGAATTTGGCAAAAAATGCAATGCTGCTGAATCCAAGTTTCTCGGAAATCTCTTTTAATGAAAGAGTTGTAAATTTAAGTTCATAATTTACAGCCCTCATTTTGTAAACTTGTACATATCTCAACGGCGAACGTCCTGTACTTTTTTTTATAACTTTGCAAAGATGTTTGGATGTAACATGTAATTTGTCAGCAACTTCCGCTACCGATTGTATGCAGTAACCCGAATTGCTTAGTATCTCAAAGAAACGTGTTTCCAACAATGAATCATGCGATGTACAATCCGAAAAAGACAAATTCATTTGCTTGTTGATATGTCTTACAAAATTATAAACCAACGACATCACAATATTATGAACAATTTGAGTACGGAAAAGCGGATCGGGATCCACCGCCATATTCCACAGCTGATTGATTGCGGTTGTAACGAAAGCGAAACGGTCGGGCTCTAATTTAAAATCTTTTTGTTGCATAGTAATCAGCGAGATTGGCCAAATAAATGTAGCCAACGGTTGCATTTGTTCTATAATCTTCCATGTATAACCCACCAATGCAATTTTGCAATCATCAGACGATTTGAATTCGGAAATGACGTCACCCCGAAGATATATAAAAAATCCGTATTTATTGATATTAAATTGGTTACCGTTGCTAACTACAGAAAAATTTCCCTCAAAACAAAAACATAGTATCTGAAGCTGAAGTCTGCTGTTGAAAAAACACTCGGGAATTTCATGCAAACCTCGGCTGAAAAATATGCAATCATCACTATAATCAAACTGATACTGACTGCTAATATCTTCTATATTTTTGTCAAGGATCTCCATTTTTATAATCTGATTATGCGCCCCAACTATCACGGTCAAGACTTCGGTACTGAATTGCCTCTGCGATATGGTTTGATTGGATATTTTCAACACCTTCAAGGTCGGCAATAGTACGCGCTACTTTCAGGATTCTATCGTAAGCACGAGCAGAAAGTCCTAATTTTTCCATTGCATTTTTCAACAACTGCATTCCGGCTTCGTCTACTTGGCAATATTTTCGGATTTTACTACTTGTCATCTGAGCGTTACAATGAATTTTGGGCGCGTCTTTGAATCTTTCGAGCTGAATTTCACGGGCTTTTACTACACGTTTACGGATTTCGGCACTGGATTCCGACAATGTTTGTACCGACAAATCTTTGAACGGTACAGGTATTACTTCTACATGAATATCAATTCTATCCAAGAGCGGACCTGAAATTTTATTCAAATATTTTTTTACTGCGCCGGCACCGCAAGTACATTGTTTTTCAGGGTGATTGTAATATCCGCACGGACACGGATTCATAGAAGCCACCAACATAAAACCAGCCGGATAATTAACTGTAAATTTGGCTCTTGAAATGGTGATTTCACGATCTTCCAACGGCTGTCTCAACACTTCCAATACTTGACGTTTGAATTCCGGAAGTTCGTCCAAAAACAAAACTCCATTGTGAGCCAACGATATTTCACCCGGCTGAGGATACGCACCTCCGCCCACCAACGCCACATCCGAAATTGTATGATGAGGGCTTCTGAACGGACGTGTAGTCATCAATGCAGAACCGCTTGGCAATGTTCCGGCTACAGAATGTATCTTGGTGGTTTCCAACGATTCACGTAATGTAAAAGGCGGCAATATTGACGGAATACGTTTTGACAACATCGTCTTACCGGAACCCGGTGCACCAATCATTATTACATTGTGACCACCCGCTGCGGCTATTTCTAATGCTCGTTTTACATTTTCCTGACCTTTTACGTCGGCAAAATCCAAATCAATAGCTTCATAATTTTCAAAAAACTCTTTGCGGGTATCTATTTTGGTCGGTTCTATCGATGGCGTACCGTTGAAGATGTCAATGGCTTCAAGAATATTTTTTACACCATAGACTTCAAGATTGGCAACCACAGCCGCCTCACGAGCGTTTTGAGCAGGTACAATCATACCTTTGAAACCTTCGTTCATTGCTTGTATAGCTATCGGCAAAGTACCTTTCACGGGATTGACACTTCCGTCAAGCGACAATTCTCCAAGTATAAGATAATCACCGACATGATCGCTCACGATTTGAGATGAACATGCCAAAATACCAATAGCAAGCGACAAATCATAATGAGAACCTTCCTTACGAATATCAGCGGGCGCCATATTGATAACAATCTTTTGTCCCGGCATACGATAACCCACAGACCGCAATGCTGAATCTATACGCAACTGACTCTCTTTCACAGCACTATCAGGAAGCCCGACTATATCAAGCGATAATCCCGGCGACATCTCAGTTTCTATTGTTACTGTAGTAGCATCAATACCATGAACTGAACTTGCGTATGTTTTTACCAGCATAATTGTCTAATTAATTAATAAGTTAATAAAAATTTATACAGTTAACATCAAATATAAATCCAAAAAATGAAATAACAAAATATTTTTTTGAAAAATTGATTATTTACAAAAAATATCCAACAGCATATAATAGAAAACAAAAATCGAAACTTAATGTTTATCAAAGTAGTCGAATATTAAATTCATTTCAGAGCAACCCTGATAATTACAATCAGCACTATCGAACCGTACGGCGTTTTTACGTGCCGTTTTTAGTCCGCCATCGCCGCCAAGACGTTCATAAATATCAGGATGATTGTTGTAATATGCCTCATTTTTTGAATAATTGGAAAAAGCAGGAATCTTTTTCAAGTCAGGTAAAAGCGCAGCAAAATCGGAATAATGCTTTGATGTTTTGTTATAATGCAACAAATACCAATACTCCAAACAAGGATTATTGATAACCAAAAGCATATTTTCCATCCAACCATATTTTCGCTTTTGCTGACCCGACAATTTGTTTGATATTGCCAACAAATACTTTTGGTACAGATCGTTGAATTTTAACATTTCGCTAGCATCCTTCAACGGTTCATCCAAATCTAAAATCAATATTACAAAAGAATAATCCTCTTTCAATTTTGCTTCTGCCAAATCAAACAAATCTTTAACCTGCTTGCGTGATGGCAGTTCTGGCTTGAGTTTTACATTTTTGAGTTCTGTACACGGATAATGCTCCTTTACTTTTGCCATATACCACCACTCGTCCTTACCATCTACAATAAGAGCATAAGACTTTTTTGACTCCCTTTTTTTAGTAACCCTTGCCATCAGTTTCAGTTTTTTTTGGGATTTGCAATATATGTATCGCCCAACCGTGGTACTGCGCCCAAGCGTCCGGCACGATAAAAATTGTAACGATTGGAAGAATCACGCAAAACATCGCTACCAAAATCCGCCAAAGAATACAACTCGGTTGCACCCTCGTCGTTTTTTTCAGTAAACCATACAATGTCATCGCGAAACATATCCTTATCCGCCAAAAATTCACGCGAATGTGTTGTAAATACTATCTGCGATTCCTTGGCATTGTGCAAGAATGTTGTAATAAAATGCGTGTACAAATCGGGATGAAGGCGACATTCTAGTTCGTCGATGACAAGAAAATGAGATGACATTTCAAGCACCAATAAATAGCCCGCAAGTTCGAAATATCTTCTAGTACCACCGGATTCGATTTCCCAATCAAATGGGACGAGACAATCTTTGCCTTTATGTATAAAACGAATTTTATTATGTTCACTTTGCGGCATATTACTTTGATGAAAGTATTGACGGATTGCTTTTGTTTCATTAGTAGATAACACAACATCATTCATCATTGACGCAGCAAAGTAAGAATAATCTATGGTCTCTTTTTCTATTATGAAATCAGATATTCCAATATCCACTTTTTGTAATAATGATGCCATAATGTTTTTATCCAAATAATTATTGGCAAACATATCTGACACATATTCTTTGAGCAATATATCAGAAAGAGGTGATATTGATGTCATAGGATTCGGATATTGAAACATATACCCCTTCAACCATTCCTCTATTTCTTTCATCCACGGAATATCAACATTGCTACTCTGATATGCACCAAAAACAGTCCTATTATGCAAAAGATTCACATTCAATGCACGCGTATTGACATTAGAGCGGAATTTGTCGCCCCATTTGATTGTAGATAATCCTGACTTGATGTCTGTAACACGTTCATAGACTTTGTGTTGGCGAAGTTCTCCGAAAGGATGCCTTTGCAACGATTCCCAAGTAACAAATTCGTTGTTAAAGTGCACTTCGTAACGATATTTTTGTTCACCACAAAGGAAATTAACAATCATTACCGAATCAGTTTTTGCAGATTCTTTGTCTAAGGCAAACTTGTCATACTCTATCTTGGAAGTCTTGTTTTCGCACGGATAAAGCATTAATTTTGGAAACAAATCAAACGCCCTTACAACATTACTTTTTCCCGAGGCATTAGCTCCAAGAATTACTGCCATTTTCAAGATTCTGTAATTCCCTTTTTTTACAACATAATAATCTTCGAGGTGAGTATCCTTAGTAGCCTCAAACGAAATGGTCTGAGGGTCGCGTATTGATCTGAAATTCGATATGGTAAAATCTAATATCATTTTGATTTCGTCTGATAAAATATTGCTACGAACGTACTATTTTTGCTATTATACTGCAAAAATAATCGTTTTATCGAAAAGAAGCAAGAGTTTTGATACATTTTTTTCTCCGCTATTAATATATTGCCATAATAAATTTCAAGGGTTAATTCTAAGGAAATATGTCAGAACTAACCCTTGATTGTTTTTTACTGATTGTTTTGATTTTCAGAATCTTGTTGTGTGTTGTCGTCATTGTTATCTTTGTCTTCATCGCTTTTCTGAATTGTTTTGCCAAGTATAAATCCCAATCCAATCAAAGCAAAAAAGATAATAAGGTAAATTATTAGTCTCATTTTGGTTACGTATTTTTAATTGTTTTTGAAATTCTCCAAACGTGATGCGGCTTCCGGATTACCGTTTTCTGAAGCCTTGTTGTACCAATACAATGCAGTGTTAAGGTCTTTTTCTACAGTAATTCCAAGACGCGGTTCGCCACCGTTGTAATAAATATCACCCAATTGAAGTTGAGCATCAGTTTCTCCGCGCTCCGCAGCTATTTTTATCGCATCAATCAGAAAGCTTTTACCGCCGTCAGCACCACCGCCAAACAGATTGCCAATCATATCAAAAAGTCCGCCTAACGGATTACCGTTATCTTGTACTTCTTCTTCGACTTCTTCTATTTCGTCTTCGTTTTGAAGTTGAAGTTTATGATTTTCAAGCTTTTTTTCAGGATCATTTGCCGAAGTTTCGTCAGCCGTGTCAAGCCAATAAGCTGCTTTTTCCGAATCGCGTTCAGTACCGAAACCATTGCCGTAACAGTCTGCAAGATAGCGTTGTGCTTTCTCGTTGCCGGCTTCTGCTGCGGTTGTAAACAGTTGAAATGCTTTTTCGTAATTCTGTTCTGTGCCGTTGCCTTCGTAATAACAACGTGCCAATCCGCTTGTTCCGTTTACATCACCTTGTTCCGACGATTTGGAATACCAGTAAAATGCTTTATCGTAATCCGAAATTTCTGTTACTTCATAAAGACAATCAGCGAGTTTTGCCTGAGCCTCTGAATCGCCTTGCTCTGCGGCTTTGGTGTACCAATTTACAGCTTCTTTTATATTTTTTTCAACTCCAAATCCCGAAAAGTAACATCTTCCGAGATATACTTGCGCTTGAGCCAAACCCTGCTCTGCGGCTTGTTCAAAATAATCGGACGCAATATCATTGTCTTCTTCCACGCCGTCGCCGATGAAAAAATGTTTACCCAAAAGAAATTGCGATTGAGCGTCGCCATTTGCGGCTAACTTGGTAAGCGTAGCAATTTCGGATGTTTTTTTCTCATCTTGTGGCGTCGGTTCGTTATTTTGTGACATGTTTTGTGATGTCAGACCGCCCAAAAAGTTATCAAGCATCGATTGATCTACACCGAATTTGTCCATTAATCCGCCCAATTTGTTTTGCAAATTAGAAAACAATTCGTTGAAATCCGGTTCTTGATTGTTTGTGTTATTATCTTGTGTCATTGTCCTAAATCATTTGTTGCGAAAGTATGTAATAAAATTCTTACTGAAAAATTTATTTCAATCCCCGCTATTTTTTTTACCGTACACTTTTTCGCTGGAAATGAAATTGCAGTGTTATTTTCCCGAAATGTATCCAAAAATATCCCAAACAGGAACTAATTTTTGGCAGTCAGCAGACAATATCTTTATCTTTGCGCCATGAAAGAATTTTTACCGATATTAAGTATTACCGGTTCGGATTCCACCGGAGGTTCGGGTATTCAAGCCGATATCAAAACAATATATTCGCTTGGAGGATACGCTGTTACAGCTATTACTGCAATTACTGTTCAAAATACCAAAAGTATTTCATCGTTCCAAAATATCGATGCAGAAATGGTAATTGGTCAGATAAAACCTGTTTTTGAAGAGGTTCGTCCCAAAGCCGTAAAAATTGGTCTGATAAGGGAAGTAAAAACGGTAAAAATAATTTCAAAAGAGATTGTAAGATGTTCTAATATTGTTGTAGACGCCGGATTCATAAGTTCGAGAGGCGAGAAACTTGTATCTGATGATGTTGTAAAGGCTTTTGAACATTATATTTTTCCGCAAGCCAAGATATTGATTATAAAAATTCAGGAAGCGGAAATGCTTACGGGTAAAAAAATTATCTCAACCGATGATATGCAGTTGACAGCGTTGGAATTACTCAAAAGCGGTGCTCAATCGGTTTTGCTACAAGGCGGACATTGTGCTCAAGGTATTGTAACAGATATTTTTGTAAGTCAGGATTGTCAAAAACCGCATTATTTCACTTCGCCGGATACACGAGGTTGGAGTTTTCACGGCGTAGTCGGAACATTGTCGTCGGCAGCAGCAACTTTTTTGGCGAAAGGCGAAATTGCTGAAAATGCAGCTGTTAAGGCTCATGAATATATCCGAAGTCTTATCGCTTATTCGGTCGGGTCTGATACAAATAATATTATACGTCATACTAACAACAATTCGATTAGCAGTCGCAACATCGAGATTTACAATTTGTTTATGTCGTTGGTTGCCAAACATTTCCTTGAAACCAAGGAAGTGAAATTTTATGCCGACAAATTGAGTATTACTCCACGTTATTTGTCGCAAATTACAAGAAAAGTCACGGGGAAAACTCCGAAACATCTCATTGATTCTTATATCATGAAAGAGATTGAAGAGTTGCTTTTGTCAACAGCACTTACTATTCAGCAGATTGCCTACAAGCTGGGATTTATAAGCGAGACGGCTTTTTGCAAGTATTTTAAGTCACAAAGAAAAATTTCCCCACAAAAATTCAGAACACAAAACAAAAATTTATAACAAATGGAAAAGAGAGAAAATTTGAACAGAAATTTGGCACAAATGCTTAAAGGTGGTGTTATTATGGATGTTACAACACCAGAACAGGCAAAAATCGCAGAAGCAGCCGGTGCATGTGCAGTAATGGCTTTGGAAAAAATTCCTGCTGATATCAGAGCAGCGGGCGGTGTTGCAAGAATGAGCGACCCTAAGATGATTAAATCTATTCAACAAGCTGTTACAATTCCTGTTATGGCAAAATGCAGAATCGGACATTTTGCTGAAGCTCAGATTCTTGAAGCTATTGAAATTGACTATATTGACGAATCGGAAGTTTTGTCGCCTGCCGATGATGTTTACCATATTGACAAACGTAATTTTAAAGTACCGTTTGTATGCGGTGCCAAAGATTTGGGCGAAGCTCTCCGCAGAATCAACGAGGGTGCTACAATGATTCGTACCAAAGGCGAACCGGGTACAGGTGATATTATTCAGGCAGTAAGACACATGCGCAAAATGCAAAGTGAAATCCGCAGAATAGCATCTTTGGATACCAACGAACTTTACGAGGCTGCAAAACAACTTCAAGTACCTTTTGATTTGGTACTTTATGTACATGACAACGGCAAACTCCCGGTTGTAAACTTTGCTGCCGGCGGTGTTGCAACTCCAGCCGATGCTGCTCTTATGATGCAACTCGGTGCTGAAGGCGTATTTGTAGGAAGCGGTATTTTCAAATCAGGAAATCCTGAAAAACGCGCTCAAGCCATCGTAAAAGCTGTAACAAATTACGACAAACCGGAAATTCTTGCTGAACTTTCTGAAGATTTGGGCGGCGCAATGGTCGGCATCAACGAAGAAGAAATCAAATTGTTAATGGCTGAAAGAGGAAAATGAAAATCGCAATTTTAGCACTTCAAGGAGCATTTGAGGAACATCGTCAAATGCTCTTGAAACTTGGCGTAGAAAGTTTTTTTGTACGAAATGCAGCTGACTGGGAACGTCCTAAAGACGGTTTGATAATTCCGGGCGGTGAAAGTACTACAATTCTGAAACTTCTCAACGATCTTTCTCTTTATGACGCTGTAAGAAACGAAATACTTGCCGGACTTCCGGTTTTCGGTACTTGTGCCGGACTTATTATGTTGGACAGCAAGCATTTGAATACAATGAATATTCAAGTAAAACGTAATGCTTACGGTCGTCAGCTCGGAAGTTTTTATCACGAAGGCAAATTTGACGGTATTGATAGAAATATTCCGATGACTTTTATTCGTGCTCCGTATATTGAATCGGTTGGCAACCGCGTTGAAATTCTGTCGGTTGTAGACGGTAATATCGTTGCAGCGCGTCAAGACAATCAAGTAGTAACGGCTTTTCATCCTGAACTCAACGAGGACACTGCCGTACATGAATACTTTTTGAAAATGATATAAACTCAATTTTCTTTTCTTAACTTTTTATATTTAACTTTCATAAGAATTATTACAACGGAAAACGCTGAAGAAACAGATGTTATAAAAATTTCAGTGAGTTCCGTTGTTATTATTTTTGTACAACACTCATATTTGTTATCCGCCATTTTTTCGTAATTTTGTGACAAATTCTTAATGTATTACAATGCGAATATTATCTTTATTTTTATTGATGTTACTGTCTGTCAGTGCATTTTGTCAGAAATCTTTGGAAAAGAAACTTTCGGATGCTACTCATGTTGTAATTGCGGACAGTTTCAATATCAAAATCCTCAGCGGAAAAAGCAATCATATAAAAGTAACTGGCGATGATTATTCGTTGAAAAATTTTGTCATAAAACAGAAAAAGGGTTATTTGTATCTTTACCAAACTGACAAAGTAAGGATGACAATTAACGGTGAGGCTCAACCGACTCAAGAGATTAATTTCTCGGAAATTGTTCTTACTTTGAATCAGAAGGTTGAAAATATCTCGGTTTCCAATACTTCAAAAATTGATTTTCAAGACGAATTTTCAACACGTCGTTTGATTCTGAAAGCCTCTGACAATTCGCAAATTCACGGCAAATTCTCTTGCGATGCCTTCGGATTGTTTCTTTCCGGCGGTGCTGAGGGTTATGTTTCGGGCAAATTTCGTACAGCCAAAGTTATTGCCGATTCGTCAAAGGCTGCTGCAAGCGAAATTCAAGTAGAAAATTCGGAATTTCAGGTTTCGGGCGGCTCGTTGGTTTCTGTTAAAGGAAAAACTGTCAACATGAAACTTACGGTAAAGGGGTTAAGCAGATTTGAGGCTTTACAATTTAATACTCAAAATACTTTGGCTGATATTTCCGGAAATTCCGACGTTTTTTTCAATTGTTCCAACTCTCTTACAATCAATGCAAAAGAGCGTTCTCATATTGTTACGACAGGCAATCCGAAAATCAATAAAAATGTTACAAAAGATTGCAAATTCGGCAGACGCTGATTAGTCAACAATCACAAATGCAGCCCAATAAAAAGGCTCATTGTATTGATTGCCGTCTCTAAGGAAACTTTGAGTTTTGTGCAAAGCCTCACGCGGAGAGTTTCCGTCGAAAAGATATTTGTAAAAACGCCGCATAAAAAGCGAAGTAGCCGAATCGTCCACGGCACCGAGAGTCATAATAATAGTTTTTGCGCCGGCAAGTTTAAAAGCACGTTCCAATCCGTAAACGCCGTTGTCGCCCACTTGTCCCAAACCGGTGTTACATGCCGAAAGTACAACAAGTTGAGTATGATTAAGAGCAAGTTCCGATATTTCTTGAGCGGTCAGGTATCCGTCTTCTACATCTTCGGGAATATTGTACCCCAAATAAAGATTGTTAGCTCCCGCAAGAATCAATCCGGCATTTTTCAAGAGTTCTGATGAGGCTTGATTTTGGATATTTCGCGCCGGATTCATAAACCCGTGAGTTGCAATATGAATTATATTTTGATGTTCCACAGAATATCGTTTGAAAGCCTCTTCGGTGGAATTTTCCTTGGTTAAATGCGTGATTTTTTTGTTCCAATTGATATAATTGATATAGTCGCCCTCTTCGCGTGTGGCTTTCAATGGTTTAAACTCTTCGAGATAATTGGTTCTGTAACAATATTTTTCGGTATTCGGATTTGACATCTTTTTGGCTTGCTGTATCATCAATTCGGGCGGAAGATAGTAATCGACATCGGAAACCATCAACATATTGTTTCCGATTTTTTCTTCGTTTTGGTCAAGTATATTGGTGATTGATGACAATCTGTAAATATTGTAAACATCTGACATACAACTTGATTTGTTTACGGCAAGATATTCGGGAGCTATGCTGTTGACACCGGCAACTGGCGAAAAATAGATAGTTTCGGTTTCTGGAAAATCGTTTAGGATCTTGTCCCAAATTATTTTCTTGAAATTAGTGTCAGTGTATAAAATATTGGGGTTAATTGCTTTTATATCTTGAAGTTCTGCTTCTGAAAACAATCTTATTAATCTTGGTGCTGAACATCTGTTGTCGAAAACAAATGCGAAATACGGATAATCGCAAAGAAACGGACGCTGATTGCTGTATTCTTGGTCGTAATTGAATATTTTTACAATTTCTACTGCTAACTCTTTGTCTTTTAGCGAATTTCTTATATCAAAAAAGTCAACTGATATTTTTTCGTGAAAATGACTCATTACATAGTTTTTACTTTTTAATTTGTTTTCTATTTTCTTGCTAACCAAATAAATACTGTCGCGGTCTTCGTTTCTGAGTGATTGGTTGGCATACAGATGTTTTAAAATTACGAGCTGATTATAAATTTTCAGAATTGAATCGTTGGCTTGAATATTTTCACGAAAAGACAGATTTGAAATAAAATCAACATTCTTTTTCAACATGCTGATATTAAAAGCGTTGATTAGTAATTTTTCTGACGGATTGTTGATTGTACTCAAAAAAGCGAGTATCCTGTCCGACGAGATGTTTATATTGTTGAAAAAGGTAACTTGATTTCCCAAAGTGTAATACGCATAATTTTCGGTCGTAAGTCTTTTTGCAAGTTCGATAGCCTTGTCGATGTAATAATCCACACTGTCATTTTTACCCAAATCGCTTTTCGTAAGCGCAATATATTCGTAGAGATTTATATAATCGAAATTCTCGTAAGGGTGAGCCAACTGCATTAAATCTTTGGCTTTGAGATGATTTTTTTCGGCGTCTTCCAATTTTCCGAGTCCGAAACAGCATTTGCCGATTTGTACCAAACAATAGAAACTTTCTGTAGGTGAATATCTTTTGGGATCGTTGTAATATTGGTAACTTTTTTGATAAAACCGTAATGCGTTTTCGTATTGAATATGATTGTAATAAAAATCAGCCACTTCCTTGAAATAATCGCCGATTCTGTCAGGACGCTCAGCAATTGCATCTTGTGAATAATAATATTCGGCTTTTTCTTTAATTTCATCGTAAAGTTTCAGCCCGTCAAGAAAAGGGATTTCAATTTTGTCGTACCACAATCTCAAATTGATTTCTTTGCCGACAACAAACCCTTTTATTTCCTTTTCTTTACGCATATAAAAACTGTCAACGTATGATTCAAAAAGTTTGCAAGTTTTCAGACCTTCGTCGTATTGACGGTTAACCAACTGAATTTGAGCTAAATATTGCAGCGAATTGAATTTGATATCAATCATATTATCACCATTTTCAATAGCTTTTTGTTCAAGTTTGTTGCAGAAAAGATTTTGATAATAATTTACCTCCGCACTGCTAAAACCGTTTTCCAAAAGATCATCGGCAGCACGTGCGCAAGATTTTATTGCCATCGGATAATCGCCTGACTTGGTGAAATACGGAATTGCTTTTTTGAAATTAACTATTGTTTGATATTGCATGTGAAGACGGTTGAAAAATACTCCTCGGTTGTAATATGTCCATCCGATGTATTCGGGATCGAGTTCGGGTTCATTTTTCTCAATATAATCGACACAAGTATCTGAATATATGATACTTTTGTAAGGTTTGTTGAGAGTATAATACATCCTCGAAATCATCCAATATGATTGCAAAATTTGGGTTTTGTCTTCCGAAAGTTTGGCATATTCCATAGCTTTTTGATACAATGTATCGAAACCGTTATCGTGCTGTGTAAGTTTAATTTGCGCCAAATTGAGATACAAATCTGAAATCTTTACTTTTATTGACGGGTGATTGGAATAGTATAATGCAGATTTACAGAATTTTATGGCTTCGAGTTCCTCTCCCGACGATGCTAACGAATCGGCATAGATAATAACTTTAGAAGCAAACTTAACCCAATAGGTTTCATCAGCCAATTTGGGTAAATTTGTCATGTGCAGTTTAATCATGACACTGTCGTTTTGAGCAGTTACATAATTAGTTAGCAATAGAAAAAAAGTTACAATTAATGTAATAGGACAAAAATATTTTATCACGATTAATAGTCGATTTTATTTTTAAAATATTTATAGTAGATTCTTTTTACCGAAAAATTATGTAGCAAAGATAATAAAATTTTTAGTTAAAGAATTGTTTTCGTGATTTTTAACAAAACATTCGTTATTCATTCCAATTTTTTTTCGATGACATTTTACAATCTATTCTAAAAGAAATTTATCAAAAAACTTTACTTGCGAACGTTGAGATAATAAAAAACGTCTGACTGTTTTACAATCAGACGTTTTTTATAAATTTTTTTGTTAATTGATTAGAAAATATATTTCAAACCAATTTGACCTCTCCAACGTGAGTAGTAGTCAGCGTATGAACGCATTAGGTAATCACCTTTTTGGAGGAATTGATATTCACCATTGCCTTTGTATGTGATTGGTGAATAGTATTGTGATGTACCTGAGTAACGTCCCCATTTTGGACTGAACATGTTAGAGATATTCATTACATCGAATGATAATTCGATACCGTGAGTTTCTTTACCGACTTTGAAATTGAAACGTTGTGCAAAGTGGAAATCAAAATGGTTTTCAAATTTCTCGTTGTCAGCATAACGCTCGTAATATTCACCTCTGTGATCTTTCAAATATTCTTCAGAAGCAAGCCATTCTTTGAGATTAGCTTTCTGCTCATCAGCTGTGAATTTCTTGTCATCTTTGAATTTCATTTGATCGATTTGTTCATCAGTTGGAATATAAATCAAGTCGTTGCCTGATGCACCGTCACCATTGAGGTCACCGTAGTAATAAATACTATATGGTTCGCCTGATGAACCTGTGTAAATCAATGATACTGTAGAAGTCCAGTGTTTAGCATAGCTCTTTGTATATGTTACGGCTGCTGTTACGCGGTGAGGGATGTTGTAAGCTGTAAATCCAAGTTCAGGATCGTTAGGATTGGTGTAGATGTAGTTGTAATTGTAGTTAGACTGTGCTACTGAAGATGTTGCACTGTTAACAGATTTAGATCTTGTAAATGTGTAAGATGCAGAAAGTCCGAGACCGAAATTGAATTTCTTGCTACCTTTGATAGAAAGGCTGTTAGAATAACCTTTGCTTGTGTTGTCAAGCAAATACATGTTAGAAAGTTTTCCGTATGGAGTTGCAGGTTTGTTAAACAAAGGACGTTTGTCGCAATCTACTCCGGTAACAGAACTGAGGTCTTCTCCGGTCATGTGTCTTGTTAAATCCTTGTAAACAACATCGTTAATTACTTTTGACAACAACCATTCAGCAGTCCAATCGATGCCGCCTAAAGCGAAATCTAATGCCAAATTGAATTTAACGCTTTGTGCAAATTTGAAGTCTTTTGCAAATACGTTTACAGTTTGATTACCAGAAGCTTTGAGACCTTCGTACATCGGAGATTGGTCGTAAGGATCCATAACCAAAGTACCGCTACCCGGCTTGTTTACGTTGTAAGTAATAAGTTGCAAACCGGTGTTAGAGAAGTTGTTAGAAAGCCATACAAACGGAATTCTACCTGTAAAAACACCTACACCGCCGCGAAGTACGTAATCAGCTTTGTCATCAAGTTCGTAACGGAAACCGAATCTCGGAGACCACAACGGATTGCTGCTAAGTTTCTGGTTTGTTTTTACGTTCCAACCTGTTTGTTCTGCGTAATCATTGAATTCGTCGTTTGCTACAGGGGTGTCAAAGAACAATGGAACATCGATTCTCAAACCGTAAGTCAAATCCAAACGGTCGTTAACAGTATATTTGTCTTGAACATAGAAACCTAATTCGGCAGCACTAAATTCAGCAGCCCAACGTTTGTCACCGGTAATAGCTTCGTTTGCCATTCCGAAACGGTATTGATTAAGAGCTTTTGGATTTGTACCGTCTGCAAAATCGTAAAAATCTTGCGGAGAAGAGAAATAGTAAGAACCGTAATTGTCTTGGATAAACAAGTTTCTGAATTTGTAGATTTCATTGTGAGTACCAAATGTAATGGTATGTTTACCTGCGTATAATGTGAAGTTGTCAGCAATTGTAGTGATGTCTTGGTCAAGAGCGTTTGCTGTAGAAGAACGTTCTGTACCGAAAGCTACTGAACCGCTACCTACGTCTTTAACTTGGATGTACGGTGCAATTCCGTAAGGATCTCTGTGGTCGCGAACTGCAACGTAAGAAAATTTGAATTCGTTGGAGATTTTGTCAGAGAAACGGCTTTGAAGTTCGCCGGTGAATGTATTTGTTTTAGAAACAAAGTCGTAAGCATAATCAGAAGCGTCGAGGTTTGAGGCATTGCTCTTACCGCTCAATTGTTTAGCGTTTACCATACGCCAACTTACAGCTGCTTTGTGTTTTGTATTGATATTCCAGTCGAGTTTCAAACCTGCTTTGTCTGATTTTACATAATTGTCAGGATTTGAGAAGTCGCCTTCATAACCTTTAGATCTCAATACGTCAAGAATTTTATTAGCTTCTTCGGCGTCAACTTTTGAAGCTGTAGAACCGATACCGTAATTGTTAGGATATTCCTTGTCGGTGGTTTCGTAGTTAGCAAAGAAGAAAAGTTTGTTTTTAACGATAGGACCGCCGAAAGTAAAACCGGCACGATATTCAAATTCATCATCATATTTTTCGCTGTTTTCACCGTTCATCATTTCATAACGGCTACCGATAAGGCTTTGATTGAGACCGTCAGCGTAGATGCTTCCGTGGAAATTGTTAGTACCTGATTTTGTGATAGCATTGATAGCACCGCCAGTAAAACCTGATTGTCTGACATCGAAAGGAGCAACGCTAACTTGAATCTGGTCAAGAGTTTCAGTAGAGATAGGCTGAGTACCGGCTTGACCGCCGTTAGAACCGTTGGCAGTAAGACCGAAAACGTCGTTGTTCATAGCACCGTCTACTTGGAAAGAGTTGTAACGGTTGTTAACACCGGCAAAACTCATTGCACCGTTGTTAGAAGTAGCGATTTGCGGATTCAAACGCGCTGCATCAGCAATAGAGTGCGAAATAGAAGGCATGTTTTCAAGATCTTCGGCAGTTACACGGCTTGAAGCACCGGTTTTGTTGGCGTCAAACTTGTTTTTTGCCTGAACAACTACCTCGTCAAGTTCTTTGGTGTCGTCATTCAATTGAGCATTAAGTTTCAAAGTTTCACCCAAAGCCAATTGTACATCGCCTTGTTTAGAAGGCGTCATTCCCACAAATTGGAAAGTTACTTCGTAAGGACCGCCCGGTTTCATACCTTGAATTACATAGCGTCCAAACTCGTTGGTAATGCTGGCGTACTGAGCACCGGTGGGAGTATGTACTGCAATTACAGTAGCACCAGGTAATGTTTCGCCTGATTTGTTGGTTACTACTCCGGAAAGGCTTGAAGTTGTAACCTGAGCCATCGAGATACCGACAAACATCGAAAGTAATAATGTCAGCATCGAAATGCGGATTAATCTCATAATTATTGTAATTTAAAATAGGTTAATGTATTTTTTTCTTTTTTTATTAAATCTAAATCTCTCTCTTTTAAGATTTCTTCTGTTAGTTTATATTGTTCTATATTATTATCGTATTGATTGTAATCGATTTCCACAAAATCCGCACCGCAATCGCCGGCATGAAGTATGTTTTCGTGTCTGAAATCGGTAGAAACACCACACTTTATATTATAATTGTGACAACAATTAATAATTTCACGAATTTGCGGTTTGAATTTCAAAACGTCAACGCCAAAAGAGTATTCCAAAATATGCTCTTTGTCAGCTACGATTGTTACGGAATGAGGGCGGGCAGAGATAGCTGCCGACAAATTTTCGGAGGCAAAATTACACCTGATGTTTAATTTCACATCAGATTTTGGAGACAAGCATCCGTTTTTCATAAAATCTAATTTTTCTGCAAAAACAGAAATAAAACGGTATTCAGATATGTTGACAGATTCTAATGACTTGAATGACAAATCATTATCAGCATCAACTATTAATCCTTGTATCATTATTTTGTTTGGTTAAATTATGTAATTTTTGCAAATTTTAACTATTGCAATATTAGATATTTTTATGTTTTTTTAATATTAAATTCTGATTACATTTTATTGAAATTGAAAATAAAGTATTTACTTTGCGGTTAGAAATTGCAATTGATATGTCTTTAAAGAATTTAGTAAACGATACAATCCCATATCTTGATCCCCATGAAAGCGGCGAACTTGCATTGGAGCGGATGGACGAATACAAGATTTCGCATCTGCCTGTAGTGAAAAGTCAAACCCATGAGTATTGCGGGCTATTGTCGGAAGACGAAGTCTATGATATGGAAGACACAAATCAAAAAGTAGGTTCGGCAAACTTAAAACATTATTATGTAGACGAAAACGAACATATATTTGATGTGTTGTCGTTGGCATCAGAAAACAAGCTTTCAGTAGTTCCGGTATTAGACAGCAACCAAAAATATCTTGGCGTAATAACTCAACAAACCATAATAGATAAGATGTCGGAAGCCACTTCAGCAAGTATAAAAGGCGGAATCATAGAAATAGAAACCGATTCACAAAACTATTCACCGGCATTAATAGCAGGAATTTCGGAAAACAATTCGATGAAAATAATGAGTTTGTTGACACGAAGCCATGGTACACGCGGAATCAATGCAATATTGAAACTAAACGGTCCTGACACATCCGGAGTGATACAAGGCCTTGAGCGTCACGGATATAAAGTAAGACAAGTATACAAAGGCGATACAAAATATTCGGATTTGATGGAAGAAAGATACAATGCGCTAATGAATTATATGAACGTCTGAAAAACGCATATAAAGGCATAAAAAAAGGTTACACAAAAAAAATGAAAAAAAAATTGAAATATTTTTTTGTGAAATCAAAAGTAAAGCGTAAATTTGCAAACCGAAAAAAGCACAAGTTTTCGAGTAAGATAGTAACTTAATTTTAAAAACATATTTTTAATACATAAAACAAATGAAACGCACATTTCAGCCTTCAATTAAGAAGCGTAAACACAAACACGGATTTAGAGAGCGTATGAAAACCGCTAACGGAAGAAAAGTTTTGGCTGCGAGACGCAGAAAAGGTAGAAAAAAACTTACAGTTTCTTCTGAAGCAACTTGCAAAGGTCACTATTCGCACAGCAATCACGACAATCACATGTCTGATAAGCCTTACGCAAGAAAGAAATAATATCTCATCGCGCTCAAATGCATTTAGCATTTAATTAGAAAGATATTTTTTAAGCCCTCAATTCGTAGCGGGATTGGGGTTTTTTAATTTGTATATTGTATAACACTCTTTATAAAATATAATGGCAGCATTACAATCCATTAGGAGCCATGGAAAACTCATCGCAATTTGCGTGGGTGGTGCTCTTCTTGCTTTTGTTTTAGGTGACTTCATCAATTCAGGTTCTGTATTGTTTGGTGCAAGTCAATCTAAAGTTGCAGAAATTAACGGAAATTCTATAGATCAAAAAGATCTTGATTATCGTATTAAAACTCGTGAAAATTTCATCTCTTCTATTACTGGCGGCAGTGTAGACAGCGAAACTTCTGAGCAGATTCGTGAGTATGTTTGGGAACAAATCATTAGAGAAAATACTTATCTCAAATATGCCGAAGAACAAGGTTTGAAAGCTACAAGCGACGAATTAGCTTATTGCATTCAAGTCGGTTTGGTAACTCCTACTATGGGACAAGTTTGCTCTCCGGATGGTGTTTATAATCCTGCAAGAGCTGCTGAAATTAGTAAAACTGACGAATACGCTAATGTTTGGAAATACATGGAAGACGAACTTCGCGAAGCACGCTTATATAATAAGTATGTAAATATGGTGATGTCCGGTCTTTATGTAACTAATGCTGAAGTTCAACAAGAATTTAATCATCGTACTCAATTGTCTGACATCAAATTTGTTTCTGTTCCTTTATCAGAAGTCAGCGACGAAGAAGTTCAAGGCAAAATCACTGATGCTCAACTCAAAGCAAGTTACGATGAATTAAAAAATATTTATTATCGTTCTATTGAAACCCGTAATATTGATTACGTGAGATTCAATATGATTCCTACAAGTGCAGACTCTGCTGACGCTTACAAAATTGCTTTGAATGCAAAAGAAGGTCTCGAAACTGAACCTGCTGACGAAGTTCCTTCTTATGTAGACGCTCAATCTGATATCAAATATTTTGATTATCACTACAGCAAAGGCGATTTGAATAACGAAATTGTTGACAGTTTGATGTTCAGCGAAACACCGGGCTATGTTTACGGTCCGTATGTAGAAGGTGAATTTTACAAAACAGCTCGTCTTATTGAATTTTCTAATCGTCCTGATTCTGTAAATGTTTCTCACATCATAGTAGCTTACAGACAACCGGGCGCTGCTGATTCAGTTGCTACAAAAGCAAAAGCAGACAGCCTTATGGATGTTTTGAAATCAGGTGTTGATTTCGGTGCTCTTGCTGCTCAAGCATCTGACGACCGCAATGCTGTAAGAGACAGCGGTAATATCCGTTTCCTCACAGAATTGACTCCTATGGGTTTTGATCCAGCATTCAAAAACGCTTGTTTTGAAACAGAAACCGGCAAAGTTACATTGGTAAAAGCTAACTACGGTTATCATATCTTGAAAGTTAACAGCAGAACAGCTCTCAAGAAAAAAGCAACAATCGGTTTTGTAGCTGTAGAAATCCGTCCAAGCAAAAATACACGTGATGTTGCTTACGGAAAAGCAAGTGCATTTGCAGCTAATTACCGTACAAATGCTGAATTCCAACACGGTATCGAAGTTGATTCTTTGATTCGTAGAAATGCTAACGATTTAACTGTAAGTACAAGAAATATCGCTTCTATCGAAAATTCTCGTGAAATTGTACGTTGGGCTTTCGATGATGACAAAAACAAAGAAGTTTACGGTGCTAAAGAACACGGTGACAGCTACATCGTTGCATCGCTCACAGGTGTTAACAAAAAAGGTTATCCTTCAATGGAATCTTTGAAACCTATTTTAACAACTCACGTTTTAAGAAAATTGAAAGGCGAGATTCTTGCAGAAAAAATGAAAGGTGCTTCTTCTGTTGACGCTCTTGCAGCTCAATTGAACAAAAATGTACAAGAAGCAACTACAATCAGTTTTGAAAATTATCAGATTCCGGGTATCGGTGCAGATCCTGCTGTAATTGCAACTGCTGCTTTATTAACACAAGGACAAGTTTCAGCTCCTGTAGTTGGTTCTAATGCAGTATATGTATTGCAAAATACATCATTTACACCGGCTCAACCAATTCAAGAACTCAATATCGCTACAGACAGAAAACAGATGGAACGCGTATTGCGCGGCAAAGCTCAAAATTCTCTGTATGCAAGCTTGATTAAGATGGCAAATATTGAGGATATGAGATGGAAAATCTACTAGCATAATCAGAAAAAAAATCTAAAAAACGCTATAAAATCAATTATTTTATAGCGTTTTTTTGTATAGTTTTCTACATGATTGTTGAGAGTTATTTATAATTTTACGTAGTTTTTTACTTAATAAAATTATTACTATGAATTTATTGAAATTGTCACTGTTGCAAGTGATGCTGTTATTATGCTTAAGTGTTAATTCTCAGTCACTTTACCGAAGCATAGAATTTGATCACGCCGTAGAAAACGGTACTCGCACATACGACGGATTGCCCGGAGAAAATTACAAAGGCAACTTTTCCGAATACAAAATAGATGCAGAGTTCAATCCCGCTACTCAGATGCTCACAGGAGAAGAAACAGTTGTTTTTCACTACAATCTCGGTCCTAATTACAATACAAAAGTAGTATTCAATCTTTACAGAAATATCTACAAAAAAGGTGCAACCCGTTCCAGAAATTGCAATCAGGAAGACATCACAGACGAAGGTATGGAAATACTTGAGGTAAAACAAATATTGGCTTCCGGTGCAAAATCCAACTGTAAATTTGAGGTAGATAACACTCACCTGATTGTAAATTTGGAATCACGCATGAAAAAAGGCGATGTTGTAAAATTTACAGTAAAATGGCAAAACAAAATAGCTGCAAATACTCATCACCGTGGCGGTAAATACGGAACTAACACATGGTTTATTCCTTATTGGTATCCGCAAATTGCCGTTTGCGATGATATTTACGGTTGGGACAATATCGAACACTCTGCTAATGAAGAATTTTTGTTGGAATTTGCCAATTACGATGTCAACATCAAATTAGGCAACAAGATGTGCGCATGGGCAACCGGCGTACTTCAAAATTCTGCTGATATCTATTCAAAATCAGTGCTTGCTAATATCGCAAAAGCAGAAAAGTCAAATACCAATATTGAAATTATCAACGCCGAAAATCGCGGCAAAGCTCTGAAAAAAGACGAAAATATCTGGCATTTCAAAGCCGATTCAGTTCCGGATTTTGTATTTTGCTGTTCAGACAGCGCATTTTGGGAGATGTCGTCTTTGGATTTGCTGAAAAAACGCCGTACATTGGCATCTATTGTTTATTTCAACAAAGGTTTCAAATATGTACTTGATTTTACCAAAAAAACATTGTCATATTTGAGTACCGAACGCCCCGGCATTCCGTATCCTTACGCCCACATGACAATTTTTGAAGGCAGCGGCGGAATGGAATTTCCGATGATGGTAAACGAAGATTTTGACGATAATTACGACAGCGATCTTTTTACAACTTCTCACGAGGTAGTACATTCTTTCTATCCATTTATTACAGGCATGTATCAAAACCGCTTTGCATTTATGGATGAAGGACTTACGATGTATGTTCCTCAATATTTTCAAGTAAAAGAGTCAAAAAATGATAATATAATCCGCAATGCTGCCAATATCTTGAGATACACACAAGGAATGGACCGTAATGTACCAATTGCTACACCGTCTTACATGCAATCGCCTGATTTGATGGTTTATACAGTTAACTCGTATTACAAACCTCAGATGGCTTATACATTTTTGGAAAATATTGTAGGCAGCGAAACCATGTCGAAGATTTTGAAAACTTTTACACAAAATTGGGCCGGAAAACATCCTCACCCCTTTGACTTTTTCAATCTTTGCAAAAAAATTTCGGGCACCAATCTCGATGAATATTTTTACTCATGGTTTTACACAACAGATTTTCCGGATTTGGCTATAACACAAGTAAAAGACAATGTTATAACAATACAAAACCCCGGACGATTGATGTTACCGATTTATATGACAGTAAATTACGAAGACGGAACTACCGAAACTATTGAGCGTAATGCTCTTTGCTGGGCATTTGGCAACAATGCTGTAAATATGTCAGTTAACAAAAAAATAAAATCTGTGGATTTGGGAAATTCCGAAATTCCTGATGTTAACGACAAAGACAATCACTGGAAAGCAAATTAATTTTAATTTTTTTTAATAAGGTTTTCATATAATGAAATTAAAACAGATTCTACTTGCAGTTCTGATTTCAGTTTTTGCATTTTCACAAGCAAAAGCTGACGAAGGTATGTGGCTGCTCAACATGCTTGGAAAAAATTACAAGCAAATGAAAGCTCAAGGTTTTAAATTGAAACCTGAGGATGTTTACAACGTAAACAAATCGTCATTGAAAGATGCAATCGTAATTTTCGGCGGTTATTGTACCGGCGAAATTGTTTCTGACCAAGGTTTGATTTTCACTAATCACCACTGCGGTTATACAAGTATTCAGCAACACAGCTCTTTAGCTAACGACTACCTCAAAGAAGGTTTTTGGGCTAAATCTTTTTCTGAAGAAATTCCTACTCCGGGATTGTATGTAAGCATATTGCAAGAAATAAGCGATGTTACAGACAAAATTACTGCCGGTGTAAAACCGAACATGACCGAATCTGACCGTCAGAGTGTGATTCATGACAACACCACAAAACTTACCAACGAAGCAAAACTCAAATACAGCGAGGCAGATTTCTACAATGTAGAAATAAAACCTTTCTTTGAGGGCAATGCTTATTACATGCTTGTTTATTTGGTTTACAACGATGTAAGAATGGTTGGTACACCTCCTGATGCTATCGGTAAATTTGGCGGCGACACCGACAACTGGATGTGGCCTCGTCACACTTGCGACTTCTCTGTTTTCAGAGTTTACGCCAACAAAGACAACAAACCGGCTGAATATTCAAAAGACAATGTACCTTTCACTCCTAAACACCATTTGCCTATTTCCCTCAAGGGTTACAAAGAAGGCGATTTTGCAATGGTAATGGGTTTCCCCGGTACAACAGTAAGATCTTCTACAAGTTACGAAATCAAAAAAGATATGCTTGAAAACGGTTATCGTGCAAAAATCCGCGGTATCCGTCAAGACAAACTTATGGAAGATATGGAAGCTTTCGACGAAATCCGTATTAAATACGCGACCAAATTTGCTCATTCAAGCAACTACTGGAAAAAATCAATCGAAGCCAACAAATCTCTTACTTCATTGAATATCGTTGGTGAAAAAGAGAAAGAAGAACAAAACTTTATCGCTTGGTATTCATTGAATTCTGACAGAAAAAATGAATATCAAAATGTTTTGCCGACAATAAAAGAAGTTTGCGAACAATCACAAGAAAATTCAAAAAACTATCTTTACCTTTTGGAATGTCTTTTGAACGGAATGGAACTCACAAATATCAGTAATGCTGTTGTAAGTTTCCTTCTTTCAGACAGTTATACCGAAGAAGAGCTCAAACAAACAGCTGAATCATTCTACAAAGATTACAGCAAATCTACAGATTACAAAGCATCGCTTGCAATGCTCGAACTTTACAAACAAGACGTTGCTCCGGAATATTGGCCTGAATATCTCAAAAACAATACTCCGCAAAGCGCAGTAGATTCGTTGTTTGCATCTGCATTCACAACCAAAGAAGGTTACGACAAATTCATGGAAGACCCGTCACGCGAAAAAATGATGGCAGATCCGGCAATAAAATTCTTCATGGATAATGTTTCAGTTTACACTTCATTGTTACAAGTATACCGTTACAACAAAGACCTTCTCAAATCAGCCCGCAGACTTTATCTCAAGGGTTGCAACGAGATGAATTCAGGTAAACTTCTTTATCCGGATGCTAACTTTACAGAACGTCTTACCTACGGAAATGTACAAAGCTACTCACCAAAAGACGGCGTTCACATGAGTTATTACACAACTACAGACGGTATTTTGGAAAAAGAAAAACCGGGTGACTACGAATTTGACGTTCCAAAGAAACTAAAAGATTTGATTCTTGCAAAAGATTTCGGACGTTATGTAGATGCAGACGGTACAATGCACACATGTTTCCTTACCAACAACGATATTACCGGTGGTAACTCAGGAAGCCCTGTAATTGACGGCAAAGGAAATTTAATCGGTTTGGCATTCGACGGCAACAGCGAATCGATGTGTTCAGACTGGATTTTCAATACAAAATTGCAACGTTGTATCAATGTTGACATCCGTTACGTACTTTTCATCATTGACAAATACGGTAATTGCAAACGTCTTATTGACGAACTTACCTTTGCAAAATAATTCGGATTCATAATTGTAAAACATATCACTTCAACATCGCTTTGCATATTTTACTTGCGAGGCGATGTTTTTTTTATTAACAAGAATCTAAAACCTATATTTTGAGCAGGCGAAATAGACTATTTACCGATTATTTAAATTTAAAGGCAAAAAAAAAATCAAGAAAAAAGAATTTTAATTGTATAAATAAAAATGAGCATCTTAGGTGTATACGATTCACATAAGATGCTCATATAAAATATTTTAGTCATGAACAAAAATTAATCCAGACCAATAACCTAAAATAGGATGTCCAACTTCGATAATTTCATTACCATTACATCTCGTTACACCAGACCACAAATATCTGCCACAATATGAACCATCATCATTTAAATAAGTATAAACAATATTAGTAGATAAATAATGGAAATCAGCTTCCCAACCATAACGTTCACCAAATACTACATTTGATAATTCTTCCTCTGTAACACCGGCAGCCAGCTCAAGTTTTTCAAATTCTTTATTTGTTATTAAATGATAGCCATAAGCGACATTTGCAACATCTGTGTAAATTAAATTTTCAGCAGTTTTACTTAACATATTAACACCATAACAATTTAATTCTATGTCGTTATTTCTTTGAGAAAATGCTGTGGAAAAATATGCAATCTTCAATCCTGCAATTTCTTTAACTTTAAAAATTTTAAAACTTCCATCAATAAGCTTTTCATTGCTATCATCAGAAATGGCTTTATATGAACGTTTACAGATTTTCTTATTACTGTAAAAACTAAACTGAATTTCAAACTTTTGAGAGGTTTCCAAGCCATCAAAAGTATATTTTGTATCATTATTTACAGTTGTTTTTGTGACAGAAACAAAAGACGAATCGTTTCCACTTACAACTAATCTTTTTAGTTCAATTTTTACAGAATCGAACTTAAACGCAAAACCTCAAAATCCAACGGCACCCATCTGAGTTCAACAGACGTTTTCCCGGCTTTGCAAGCACGGCAAGATGGGGCTGCTTGGTTTGCAGGGAGGACGAGGCAAGGAGCTGCAAAAGGATGATGAATAATTTAGTTTTCATATTTACCAAATTCTTTATATTTTTCAACATAATTTTTTATTTGCGGACATTGAGTTTCAATTTCTTCTTTGCGATAAATATCCAGTCCCTATTTCTACCATTCTTGTTTCAATTTTTGAGAAAATTCCATGGTTTCCGCTGCCAAGATAATCGAAAGCGTAAGTCTGTTTTTCGTAGGGCAAAAAGTCGATTTGCCACTGCGCGAGGCTGTCGGATTTGCGGTGGTAATCCTTTAATAATGCGGCGTTTCCGCCCGTGGCTCGGTATTCTTTCACGCCCATGTTATTTATTACAAATTTTCGATGTCTTCAACAGACAATTGAGTTATATCAGCAATCATCTGAAAATCAAAACCTTTCTCTTTCATACGCTTGGCGTTTTCAAGTGCATTCTGACGTGCGCCTTCAACTCGTCCTTCGACGCGCTCGTTTTTCAAACTATTTCGCTGAGTCATCACTTCAAGCAAAGCATCCTCGTAAACGTATAAATCAAAATCCGAATAAGCACTTCTTTCTACAATATTTAACGCTTGACTGATTTCCGGATTTTCAAGCAAAACGGCATCTACGGTTTCAGTTTGTTCGTTGATTTCGGTTAAAAATCTAAGCCATAAATCTTTAATGGCACGACTGCCTCTGTCGATAGGTTTGTATTTTACAAGCTCAATAAATATCAACGAAAGGTCGTGGCGAATATCTTTGGGATGATTTTTATTGATGATATAAAACTCTTGCATGTAACCGTTATCGCCCTCATAATCAAAGGCTTCATCATTAACAAGGGCAAGCGCGTAAACCTCTTTCAAATTATCAAAAGGATTGCCTTTCGCCAACTGTTTTGTATACATCGAAGCGGCGTTGAAAAGTGTTCGCGAGAAAAATTCTTTGTTCCAATACGATTGCATTTCAACTATAAAACTGCGTCCATTATTATCAGTACAACGTACATCAACTATTGAATATTTTTTTGTCGGATTTTCAGGAACATTTTCTGAACTGATGATGTCAACTTTCTCGATTGTCATACCTTCGGGTAGTGGCAAAAGGGCATTCAAAAGGCTTTTAACGAGGTTCGGATGCTCGCCAAAGATTTTTTTGAACGTCAAATCAACTTTCGGGTTAAGATATTTTGACATGATTTTTATTCTAAATTTTGTGTTATTCGCAAAGATAGCAAATATTTTGAGAATGAAAAAACAAAAAAAGCACAATTCGACAGCAATTATAACAACAAATAATAATTAGACATCCTTGTTGTTGGCAAAAATTCTTTATTGTAATAGTTCTTAGTTATTTTTATTTTACCTTTTTCATATTCAATATTAAAGAAAAATATTCTACTATCACTATACTTATAATCCAAACACATCATAATATCACAGCTATCTTTCATTAGCTTCAAATCATTCAAATTCTGTTTTATAAATTTAAGATTATTTTTTTGATTATTAAGTAAATAGGGAGAATAATTCAAAAATTTTCTATTTTTAATTTGTTTTTGAAAATAATGATCATAAGTATCATTTACATCAGATATATGCTCTAATCTATCCTTTTCTAAAAACAATTCATCAAAGTTTTTTATTGACTGTTTATCTAGTTGACTCACCCAACAATCAAAATTATAAATATAAGTCTCAAAGATATTCTCAAGTACATAATAATCAACTTTTTTATTAAAGTTTTTAAATTTAATAATTTTATACGAATCAGGACAAGAAATCCAACCTAACACAATAAATTTTTTCTTTGGTCTTTTAAAACATAAATATTTACCAACCAATTGAACTTGAGTAATTTCAATTAATTTAGTCAAAACGCGCTCCTTGTATTGCGCAGATCCACTATGAAAATATAATGAATTATTGTAAAAATCAGCTAAATCTTGTGCATCATCGCATGTTGAAATTAATTGTTGATATTTTTTGGATTGTTGACGAAAATACGGAATTTTCTCAAACTTTGACGACCATTTTTTGCCCTCATATTCACTTTGCTCAAATGTAATACTCAAATCATACTCCAATGAATCATAATATGGTATATAACACTGCTGTCTCTTAAAATTTGTTAAATCTAATTATATCAAATTTTAAATCAATATGTTATGATATAAAATTGTTGTCCGGGGCTTGAAATTATTGCGTAAAAAAGCATAGATGTTTACAGGTCAATAT
>JAFXZT010000087.1 GCA_017541145.1 Bacteroidales bacterium
ATTGAAAATTGAAAATTGAAAGTTGAAAGTTGAAAATTGAAAGTTGAAAATGTTTTTGCGTTAAAGCGGGAACAACTTCCTTAGGGAAAATAATGGTTGGGGCTGTTTCATAGAATCAGTTTTCATTTTTGATTGTGAACTACAATTATTCTCTTTCATCAAAAATTTTTTCCTCAAGCCACCAAACTAAAACACGGCTTTTTTATGCCTGCGACGGGGCGTAGCCATATTAGTCATGCATAGATTATCCCACTTTCCACTCATCCACCGTCCTTTTCTCGCTCGAAAAGTTCACTCCGATTTTCCAAATTTTTCTATTCTCAAACGAGAACTTTTTTGCGTATTCTTTCTCGTCGATTTGGGACAATGCTTCCTCGGCGGATTTGTTGAGTTTGAACTCGAAAATGAAGATTGATTTCGGAGAGAACAATACAAAATCAATGCGTCCGTCAGAGGTACGGATTTCGGTTTGGACGTTGAGTCCGCAGGTGGCGAGAATGGCGTACAGAAGGTTCTGATAATACCATTCAGGCGTGTCGGCAGCGTTGGAATACGGAATTTTGCGCATAAAAACCTGCAACTGTTTTAAGAGGATTTCGGGATTGTCTTCGCGGACGGCATCTACCACAGCACGGCGGAAAAGCGAATTTTCCTTGCCGTTATCTACGATGGCGTATTTACGCATCAATGTATTGAGGAAACCGAACTTGACTTCGGAGTTCGGGAAGCCAATCTCATATTGGTCGTAATCAGCATCATAACTTTTTATAGAAAGGTATCCGCTCTGGTACAACAACGGAATTATGTCGGTAACGCGCTCGACTGGCGTGTCAAAGAAATCGCTACTTAGCATCACACTGTCTAAGTCGCTAATTTGCAGATTTTCGTTCTCGCGTAGCAAGGCGAGCAACGACGACGGTGTGGCGGTCTCTATCCAATAATTCTTGAAAATTTTGCTGTCCAACGCTCTCAAAAGACTGTATGGATTGAAAACACCAACATTAGCCACAGAAAAATGATAACCGTCGTAACGCTGTTTTAACCTTGAAATCGCGTCGTCAAACGTGCAGTTTAATTTTTCTGCGAGAGCTTCGACGTGGGGTGCCAGTTCCTGCCTTACTTCTTGCTCTGTGAATCCGCAGAGGGTCGCATAGTCTTCATATAAACTTATGTCTGTCAGGTTGTTGAGTGTCGAAAAAATCGACATTTGGCTCAGTTTGGTGATTCCCGTTATAAACACAAATTTAAGTTTCGGGTCTAAATCTTTAATCGGCGAAAATAGGTTGTTCAAATGCACGCGCACGGCATCCTGTGTCGGAATATCAGTTACCGTATTGAGCATCAGCGCATCATATTCGTCGATAAGAAGGACAACCTGTTTGCCGGTCTGTTGGTAGGCGGTTTCGATGATGCTGTTAAGACGAACGTTGAAATTTGTGTCGGTTGTATCCACATCTTTCGATGTTTCCACTTTATCTACAAGTCCGAATTTAAATTCTTGTTCCGACAAGGTGATTGACACAAATTTTACTATCTCGTCCAACTTGTCTGATTTGCATTTGGCAAACGAAATCTCAACCACAGGATATTGTTCCCATTGGGTTTCTAGTTTTTCGATTGCAAGACCCTTAAAAAGTTCTTTCCGTCCCTCGAAATACGCCAACAACGTGCTAATAAGCAACGATTTGCCAAACCTACGCGGGCGTGAAAGAAATATATAGTCTTTCTTGACCAAATCGAATATCAATTCGGTCTTATCGACATAAACCATATCTTTGTTTATGATTTTTTCAAACGTCTGAATGCCAATAGGTAATGCTCTCATAGCGGTAAAAGTTTGCTTTGAACTTCAACCGCAAAGATACAATATTTTTGCGAAACAGGACACTGTCCTATCCTGAAAATTTTGTTTTACCTGATATAAAATACTGACAATGAAGAATATATCGCTTGTTTTATCGTCGGGCGGGGCACGAGGCCTTGCCCACATCGGAGTAATCGACGAATTGGTAGAAAGAGGTTGCAACATCGTTTCGATTGCGGGGGCGTCGATGGTTGCGCTGAAAGTGGTATTTTCGGCATTTGAGGATTTTCCGACAGTGATAATTCGGACTTTCACCGGCGGTTTTTGAACATCTGCCGTCTCGATTTTTGCGCCGCAACCGCAGCACAAAACCGCACAAATGCTTATTACAATGATATTTTTCATCTTACTTTGCTTTAAAAATTTCCGCCGCAAAGTAAATGATATGTTCGCAGAAGTCAGTGTTCCAAATATTTAGGATAGTGTTCTTTTTGGACGAGAATAGTATTTTAGGACACTAATAGAGGAAAATGGAATAATAAATTTTATGAAGGAAATATGAGATGATGCCTAAAATCTTTCTTTACAAAGAAACTTTTTGGGGGTATTTTTTTCTTTGTAAAGAAAGATTTGTCAAGATTGCGGATAAAAAAAATTATTTCTTCGTGAAATATCCGGGTTTTGCGCTGCCGCCAGATTTTTTTTGACGCTGTAACATCGCAATGTATGCGAGATTGTGGAGTGGGAGAGAGAGGTGAAATTTGTTTTCGAGCCTTACTCCTTCACCCATTCCTTCACCTTCCTTGTTTCTGATGAGAAACTTACGCCAATCTTGTTCAACTTACGACCATCAGCGGAGAAAGGCACGGCGTATTCCTTGCTGTTGATTTGGTCGAGGGCTTCTTGTGCTGGCGTGTCAAGTTTAAATTCAAAAACGTAAATATTTTGCGGTGTTTTTACAACGGCATCCATACGACCGTCAGAGGTGTTGCGCTCCACTTCGGTATAAAATCCCAAGAGTTTGAAAATTAGATAAAAGACATTCTGAAAATATTTCTCAGCTTCGCCGACTATTTCGTAACTACTGTCGGCAAGTAATGCACAAAGGCGTTTCATGAAGCTGTCGATGTCACCGTTTAAAACATCTTCAATAAAATTGGTGATGTCAAAATCGCCGCCGTCTGTCTTCGGAAAATTGAAATTCAGAATGAAAGTCGGCAAAGCCTCGCCGATTTCTTTGTTTGGCATAGTGAGTGTGTAGCGTTTCAGAATCGGGTCGTAACTTTTGATTGTCAGATAGCCGCTCTGAAACAGCAATGGCACAGGGTCATCGTTGAAATTATCAATTTTTGACAACTGCGACGATGTGCGTTTTACATTGTCAAGATCGGCAAGTGTCATACTGTGCTTTTTTATAATTTCAGCAAGAAACGACGGAGTGCCGCTCTCAAACCAATATTCCTTGAACTTTTTCTCCTCCAACGCTCTCATCAATCCAAACGGATTGTAAATATCCTCTGAATCCTCGCTAAAATGGTAGCCTTCGTACCATTTTTTGAGTTCATCATAACATGCCGCTTTTGATATTTTGTTGTAATCCGCCATTGACTGAACGTACAAATCCAAATCGTCGTGTATTTCCTTTTCTGTTGCGCCGCAAAGGGTGGAATAATCAAGGGTATTTGAAATATCTTTCAAGTTGTTGACATCGCTGAAAAGACTCACTTTGCTAAACTTGGTAACGCCCGTGATGAAAGCCATTTTTATTTGTTTGTCGCAAGTCTTCAACACACCGTAAAATGCTTTCATCTCCTTGCGGATTTTTTCTTGGAGATCGGGAGCGGTTATATTATTTAACAGCGGCTTGTCGTACTCGTCAACAAGGATTACAACTTCTTTGTTAGTTTGAGCGGCTGCGGCGTTGATAAGTGATTCAAATCTTTCGGAGTTTGATGCCGCGTGAGGATTTCTGCCGAAGATGTCCTCATAGTTTGATATCATAAAATTGATTCGCGATATTACATCTTCAACTGAGTTGTATGTAGAAGCATTGAAATCAAAATGCAGCACTGGATATTTCTCCCACTTGGTCTCCAATTTTTCCATCTTGGTTCCTACAAAAAGATTCTTCTGTCCGTCGAAATATTCGTGCAGTGTACTAAGCGTAAGACTTTTACCAAATCTTCTCGGTCGTGATAGAAAATAACATGCTTTGGTGTTGGCAAGGTTATATATCATATCGGTTTTGTCAAGATATACAAAACCGCCTTCGATGAGTGAACTGAACGCTTGTATGCCGATTGGAATCTTTTTCATAGTCGTGCTGTTTTATGACAACGCAAAGTTACAAAAAAAATATCGAAACCTACATAAAAATTAAAGATTCCCGTTTTTTGTTTTGAAAACCGTACATCCCCGATTTAAGAAAATGATGTATATTTGCGACTGTTAATTTCTTAAAATATTAAAATTTTCTAAAAAAGTCATATCTTTGTCGTTGAATTCTTAAACTTAAATTTTTAGTTGCAATGAAAGAATAGTAAGTGCGGAAATGGTTGACTTTGATTGTGATGTTAAATTTACTATAATGAAGTTTACTTTAAATGCTTGTATTAATGGATTTTTACAGTCAGAGGAAAGCTTATCCGGTAATTTTACAAAACAGCAATTAAAGTTGATTTCTCAAGTGAAACCCGGCGGTACTGTTATAATTAGTGATATCAAGGCAAAAGGTACTGACGGTACTACACGTGATCTTGGCTCGTTAAGTTTTATATTAAAATAATAATCTCTAAAAAATTCAACAAAAATGGGAAAATTCAATATTTTAAAACATTTTAAAATTTCCGGTGTCGATGTTTTGAAACATGTCGCAAGAATTGTTGTTTGGCTTGTTTTGCTTTTTCTTTTTAAACAATTTTTCCCGATGCATTTGCTTCCGAAAGATTTTTTGTTTCAAACTGCAATTTATATGTTGTTGTATGTACTTGGAAGTTTGATTATTGAACCTTTTTTCAAAAAACTGAAGGATAAAATTGATAAGTAATTTTTTGTTGTTTGATTTGTAAATGATATGAAAATCAAAAAGATAGTGAATTTATGTTTGGTCGGGACATTGTTTTTGATTGTTTCTTGTAAAAAAAATTCTGATGATGATTTTATTCCAAAAGTTGTTGAAGAATCAAAAGATACAGTTAAATTGTCAGAGGAAAAATTACAAAATCAATCCGAACCAGAAAAAGTCGAAGACGAACCTGTTCCCGAACCGACAAAACCTGAAGACGAACCTGTTCCCGAACCGACAAAACCGGAAGACGAACCTGTTCTCGAACCCGAAAAAGTTGAAGAAGAATCAACCACTGAACACGATGAGGATTTTTCGTATGTCGATTTTGAACTTTCAGACGGTTTGTTGTGGGCTACATGCAATGTCGGAGCAAAAACACCCGTTGAAGTTGGCGATTATTTTGCTTGGGGTGACGTAGAGCCGAAAGATACTTATGTTTGGGAAAACTGTTCGTATTATGACAAAGAACACGATTCATGGACAAAATATAATTCTAAAGGTGTAACTCTTGATTTGGAGGATGATGCAGCTCATCATGTAATGGGCGGGGATTGGCGAATGCCTACTATTGATGAATGGCAAACTCTTTATGAAGAATGTTATTGGTGTTTTGAGAGTGATTATTATGGAAAAATCGGATATGTTGTTTACAAATCGAAGGATTCAAGAGATAAAAAAACGGAAAATAAATCCGGTAAAAAATATTCTTATCTTTCTGATACACATATTTTTCTTCCTGTAGGTCAATATATGGACGGTAAAAATTTGTGTCAAGGAAGTTACGGTTTTTATTGGTCGAGTTCGTCAACTGTTTATTCTTTTACGCCTTGCAATTTTTCTTATTATTATGATTTTGTCAGCACAGGATTTTATAAATATCGCTGTTACGGTATGCCGATTAGAGCGGTAAAAAGTAAGTCATAATTTACAAAAAAACGGAAAGTTCTGAAAATGATGTTTCAGTGCTTTCCGTTGTTTTTTTTATTGATTTTTTTACTTATCGCCTAAAACTTTTTTGGCGGTAGCTACGTCAATTCTTTTTCCGTTTTGAACCGCAATTACAAATGCGTCAGAAATTTTTTCCCTTGTTTTTTTCTGGATATTTGTAATTTCTGACATCTTTTGAGTTTTGCCTACGGTGTAAATATATTTGTTGTCAATAAAATTTTCCTTTACTTCGAGACCTTTGAAAATCTTGCTGGAGAGCGGAATTTTTTCTTTTGACCATTTTACTTGCACCATGAAATAAATATTGCTGTCGGATTTCGCGGTATTATTTTCAGTTTTAGTATTGTTTTGTGACTTGTTTTCTTGTTTTGTTGTAACATTTGGAGTAGAATTTTGCGGTTTGGATTCTACCATTGTAACAACCGGTTCGCTAACGTGTTCTTTTTCAATCTCGTTTTTGTAGGCTTTTACAGCGCGATAAATTGCTGATGCCAAATAGACTTTTCCATCTTCCGACGCCATGTATTTTTCCTCGTTAGCATTGCTGATAAAACCGCATTCAATCAAAACAGCCGGCATTTGAGCCCGCCAAAGCACTGCAAAATTTGCTTCTTTTACGCCTCGGTCTTTTCGCCCGTAATTTTTTTTGAGTATTGATTGAAGTATTTCCGCGAATTGTATACTTTGTTTTTTGTGTACATATTGTAAAGTATTCAGCGTAATAATATCCAAAGGTTTAATACTGTCTTTATTGAATTCACCGCCGTTTTCCTGAAGCGTGAGGGCGAGATTCAGGTTATCGTCTTTGCGACCTTGACCTACCACATAAGTTGATGCGCCTTGGATTCCTTTGTATTCACAAGAATTGATATGTATCGAAATAAACAAATCAGCATGATTTTCATTTGCAAAGTCCGGTCGTTTGCCCAATTCTACAAAAACATCGGTTTCGCGTGTGTAAATCACTTCTACGCCCGGAAGATTATTTTTGATGTATTCACCGGCTTTTAATGCAATTGATAAACATAAATCTTTTTCTTTAGAAATTTTTCCTATAGCTCCGGGGTCTTTGCCTCCGTGTCCTGCATCGATGCAAACAATCTTTAAAGAATCATTTCCTTTTTGTGAATATGTTGCTGTAATACAATTGATTATTATAAGTAGTGTAAGTAGTGGTATCTTTAAAAACCGTGTCATAATTTTGTTTAATGTTCCTTAATAATATTATAAATTTTGAAATATCATTTGTAATTTGATGCCAAAATTTTAAATTTTTTATAATTTTGCGCTTTGAATTTTAACAATGCAAAGTTAAAGCCATTAACCTTAAAATTGGCAATTTTCGTGCAAAAAATAATTATTATATTGATTCTGTTGACCTTACAGGCTACTGTTTATGGTCAAAATTTAACGACAGACAAGGATTCTGTTGTGAAAGATACTTTACCTATAACTGCCGATTCTTTGAATATTGGCAAAGATTCCACACAGTTAACGGTTGATAGTCTGGAACTTAAAAGAAAACCAAAATCGATCGTAGATGCACCGATAGAATATCAGTGCAAAGATTCTATGCTCATTTCGTTCGATGATAAACGCGTTTTCCTTTATGGAACGGCTGATGTACAAACCGGCTCAATGAAACTTACGTCTGAATACATGCGTATGGAAATGGAGTCAAGTTCCATTTTTGCGGAAGGGCGTTTTGATTCTACCAAAAACGAGCTTGTCGGTACTCCGGTTTTCAAGGACAACAAAGATGAGTTTGAGGCTCGTACCATTAAGTATAATTTCAAGACCAACGAAGGTTTTGTAAATGATGTGGTGACTCAGCAGCAAAACGGTTATCTTTTTGGTGAGATTACTAAGATGCACTCCAACAAGGAGATACACTTGAAAAACGGTCGTTATACGACTTGTGATTTGGATCATCCGCACTTTTATTTGGAGTTGACACGCGCCAAAGTAATTCCGAACGACAAAATCGTTTCCGGTCCGGCATATTTCGTGCTTTTGGACGTTCCGGTTTATATTTTGGGACTTCCGTTTGGTATTTTCCCAAGTTCGCACAAGCATCGCAGCGGTATTTTGATTCCGACTTACGGTGAAGAGTCGCGCCGCGGTTTTTATTTGGAAAATGGCGGTTACTATTTTTGGATGGGCGAATATTGCGATTTGAAACTTACCGGAAGTTACTACACTTACGGTTCGTGGGGTGCTACAGCAAGTTCAAAATTCAAAGTAAGATACAAATTTTCAGGAAGTTTGGATTTTTCTTATACAAAAAATGTATTCGGTGAAAAAGAGTTTATTAAATCTAATAATTCTGACATCAAATACAGTTCTACAAATTCTTACTTGTTGAGATTCAGTTTTAATCAGGATCCGAAAGCAAATCCGACAAGTTCGTTTTCTGCTAACATCTCTTACGATAAACAGAATTACGACAAGTACAACGCTACTTCGGTACAAGATTATGCAAAAAGTACAACATCTTCAAGTGTAAGTTATCAGAAATCGATGTTCGGCGGTTTTGCCAATTTGAGTGCTTCTGCCAACATGACTCAAAATTTGTATGACTCAACACTTTCATTTACAGCTCCAACGGTAGCATTTTCTTTACAAAAATTCTATCCGTTCAAACGCAAACATCAGATTGGTTCTGCAAAATGGTACGAAAAAATCGGTGCTTCGTTGAGCATGAATTTCAACAACTCGGTTCCGACAATTGCCGATTCGTTGCTTTTCAAACAAGAGATGTTCGATCAAATGAAATACGGTCTTACATACAAAGTTCCGGTTAGTACTTCGTTCAACATCTTGAAATATATTACTGTAACACCGTCGATTAGCTATACCGGTAGAGTTTCGCCAAACTATTTTCAGCGTTATGCTACCAACACTTACGACCTTGCTACCGAAACTTACAAATATTCGTATTCAACCGACACAATCAACGAGTTGAAACATATTTTTGATTTTACAACATCAATTTCTGCCAGCACCAAGTTGTATGGAATGTTCCAATTCAACAAGGCAAAACATATCAAAGCCTTCCGTCATGTTTTGACACCGACATTGGGACTTTCATGGCATCCGGATTGGTCAGACGAGATGTGGCATATTTTTGACATCGATCCGACTGATCCGACTGGAAACAAAAAATATTCGATGTTTTCCGGTACACAAGTCGGTTCTCCGTCCGGCGGTAAAAGCGGTAACATCAATTTCGGTTTAGGTAACAATTTTGAAATGAAAGTTAAAACCAAGAAAGATACTGTTGACGGTGAATATACTAAAATTAAACTTTTGGAAAGTTTGAATTTTAGCGGTAGTTACAACATGGCAGCCGATTCTTGTAAACTTTCAAATATCTCGATGTCAGGAAGTACAAGATTGTTTGATAAAATGACCCTCAATTTCTCCGGTTCGTTCGATCCTTACCAGCTTGATTCTGCCGGTAACAGAACACGTTTTTACCTTATGAAAGAGACCGGCGGCAAACAGTGGGCACGTCTTACTTCCGCTCGTCTTAGTACAGGTTTCTCGTTGGATTCCAAGACGTTAGGTAAAAAGAAAAAAGAAGAAAAAGAGAAAGCCGCCAACGAATACGGTCAAGAAGATTATCAAGCCGAAGTGGATGAGGACGGCAACATCATTGCAACTGCCGAAGAGGTGGAAAACAGAAAGAAAAACGAATCAAAACTTTCGAAAAAAGAGCGTGACGGTGAGTTTGATTATTACTCATGTCCGTGGTCATTATCAGTGGATTACGGTTTCAACTATTCACATCCGGGAATCAAATCTCCGGTGATTACACAGACATTAAATTTTAGTGGTAACATCACATTTACCGAAAAATGGCGTATGTCTTTGTCATCGGGTTATGACTTTGATGCTAAGAAAATGACCTCTACAAGAATCTCTGTTACAAGAGATTTGCATTGTTTTAATTTGAGTTTCTACATCATTCCGTTTGGTATCTTGAAGTCATACAACTTCACACTTGCCATCAACTCATCGTTGTTCAACGGCGTAGAATACAAGAGATCACAAAGCTGGCGCGACAATTAATATTATGGCTGATTTGTTGTTATTCAATCCGGGTTGTGAACTTGAAGTTGCCAATGGCTCGCCGGTTTACACCCCACAAAAATTCCCAAAGATTTTGGAAACGGATCTTCAGACATTGCCGATGTTCCTTTCCAACAGCGGGGATTGTGTAGCAGTATACAGCAATATTGATAAAGATTACATAGAATTTTGGAAGGATTATTTTCCGTGTGATTTTTTATCAATAAACAATGCCGCCCGATATAATGAATTGAAATTCAATAATTTTCGCCCGTGGGGAATTTCTCCGAGAGCGTTTTATTTGGCAAAAGATTTCAATTTTGCGGATGATTTTTTGAAAAATTCACCGGTTTCAGAGTTTCGCAGTTGTCACAAACAGTTGTTTAGCCGCGAAACTTCCACTAAATTTTTTCGTGACATCTTACTTTCATCGGATTCCTCCGCGGTGTTCCCTTCAAAAGATGAAAGTCCTCTAATTGTAAAAACTTTGGACGAAGCTCTTGATTTTTTTCATGATTCGATGTCGGGACGTCATCACGGATGCGTTTTCAAAGCACCGTTCGGGTCAAGCGGTCGCGGCGTGAGAATTTTTCGTAACAGTTCGCTTTCCGACAATATTTTGCAGTGGACACAATTTGTAATCAAAACCCAAGGTTGCGTGGAATGTGAAGTTTTGTTTGACCGCGTTTGTGATTTTTCGATGCATTATACAATTAAAAACGGAAAAGCGATATTTGAAGGAGTTTCGTATTTCAATACGGCTGACAACGGTTTTTACAAATCAAGCATTGTAAAACGTTTTTCTGAGTTACCCGGATTTGAAAAGATGTCAGCCCGAAAATTATCAGAAATTCAGACAAAAGTTCTTAACAATTCGGTTTATACAGAATTGTATTCCGGAGCGTTGGGCATAGATTGCATGGTTTACCGTGATAATGGTGAACTCAAGATAAATCCCTGTGTAGAAATCAATTGTCGCAATTCCATGGGACGACTTGCGATGCAAATTTCCAATCTTGTTTGTGAGGATTCTACGGCTAATTTTTTTGTTTACCAGAAAAAACAGGCAGAACCCGCATTTTCACAAAAGCCTCAATTTCAAGACGGTAAATTAAAATCAGGATTTTGGGAACTTACACCGCAAAATACGCAAATTTTCTCAGCCGGAATTTTAGCAACACAATAGAAATTTTATATCTTAGCGCAAAATTAATAACAATGAAAAACTTTGTATTATCGATATTAACATTGTTGGTTGCAGTGGCTTTTAGCAGCTGTAGAGCAAAAAAAGAAGTTGAACAGCCTCAGACACATTCGTCGATCATCACGATTGGAACCGAGGCGTTGGCTACAATTTACAATCCCACTACTACAACTATCCATCCGAAAATTTTCGTTAAGAAAAATAATCCGCAAGACATTGATTTGTACGTAATTATCAACGATTCAGAATTGTTGTTTCCTGCGGCTACCAACAAGGCAAAGGTTCGTATTTTCTACAAAATAATGGAATCTTACGAAGAACTTGCTTTGATAGACAGTGCTCAAAAAGTATTGACAATTGATAAATCTGCCACTCCGAAAACTTATGCAGTAAAAATGCATGTAAAACCGGTAGAGTTGGAAAAATTTGTAATTCAAACCACTGTTACCGACGTAATTCGCGGCAAAATGAATATCTCTTTTATCGATGTTGACAGAAATGATATTCTTGATGTTTCCAATTTTAATGTCACAAAAGTAGAAAACAGTCAGCCGTACTCTGAATATTACGTGAAACCGTCTGAGATGTTGCGAATTGATTATTACAATTCAAATTATCCGTCGGTTTATAAAACAGTGTTGCCGCCTTTTGAAGAAATTCCGTTGCCGCCCTACGCGAGCGATCCTGCCGAAGATGACACCACACATTATAATATTGATGAAGTGTTGAAAAAATCATTTTTAATCGGTAATGCACAGGAAGATTTTATTTATTATTTCAGACCGGACAGTACAATCAATCGCGGATTTGCAATGCCTTGTTTCTCAGAAGATTATCCCAATGTTACAAGTTTGAAAGATATTGTAAAACCATTGGCATATCTTACTACGCCCGAAGAGTACAACAATATAAAAAACGCTGAGCATAAGAAACTTGCGATAGATGATTTTTGGTATTCATGCACCAAAGACAGCAAACGTGCGAAAGAATTGATTCGAGTTTTTTACACGCGGGCAATATTTGCCAACATGTATTTTGCGGATTACAGACAAGGGATGTTGACCGACCGCGGTATGGTTTATATCGTACTCGGACCTCCCAAGATACTTGCAATAAATTCAGAATCAGAGATTTGGACATACAAAGATACACGAAGCGGACGCAAAATCAGATTTGTATTCCGCAGAGTAAAATCGCCGTTTTCCGGAGTGGAATACGTATTGCGCCGCTCTACAGAGCTGAAAACCAATTGGGATGCCGCAGTAAGCAGTTGGCGCAAAGGAAATATTTATACATGGTAAATATGAATTAAAATAACATTCTGAAAATCTGTTATTTGTAAAAATTAAATTTAATTTAACATTATTTTCCCTTTAAAAATGCTTTTTATAAAAAATAAGTGTTAAATTTGCGAGCGAATAACGGAAAACAGATTTAAAAAATTACATAAATAATTATTCAACAAATGAGTAAAATTGATTTAACCAAGTACGGTATTGAAGGTGCTACAGTGATTGCTCACAATCCTTCATACGATGAACTTTTCAAAGCAGAAACAGACCCATCTTTGACTGGCTACGAAAAAGGACAAGTTACAGAATTGGGCGCTGTTAACGTAATGACCGGTATCTTCACAGGCCGTTCACCTAAAGATAAATACATCGTTGATGATGCAAACTCTCACAACAATGTATGGTGGACATCAGATGCTTACAAAAACGACAACCACCCAATGTCAGAAGATGTATGGGCAAAAGTAAAGGCAATCGCTCAGAAAGAACTTTCTAACAAGAATCTTTACGTTGTTGACGCATTCTGCGGTGCTAACAAAGCTACTCGTTTGGCAGTTCGTTTCATCGTTGAAGTTGCATGGCAAGCTCACTTTGTAGAAAACATGTTCATCCGCCCAACAGCTGAAGAACTTGCTAACTTCGAACCTAACTTCGTTATCTACAACGCTTCTAAAGCTAAAGTTGAAAACTACAAAGAACTTGGTTTGAACTCTGAAACTTGCGTTGCATTCAACACAACATCACGCGAACAAGTAATCATCAACACATGGTACGGTGGTGAAATGAAGAAAGGTATGTTCTCTATGCAGAACTACTACCTCCCATTGAAAGGTATTGCTTCTATGCACTGCTCTGCTAACTGCGATATGGAAGGTAAACACACAGCTATCTTCTTCGGTTTGTCAGGTACTGGTAAGACTACTTTGTCTACTGATCCTAAGAGAAAACTTATCGGTGACGATGAGCACGGTTGGGACGACGAAGGCGTATTCAACCTCGAAGGCGGTTGCTATGCTAAAGTTATCAACCTTTCTAAAGAAAACGAACCGGACATCTACGGTGCTATCAAACGTGACGCTCTTCTCGAAAACGTTACTGTAGACGCTAACGGTAAGATCAACTTCGCTGATAAATCAGTTACAGAAAATACTCGTGTTTCTTACCCAATTTATCACATCAACAACATCCAACCGGGTTCATCAGCTCCTGCTGCTGAAAACGTTATTTTCTTGTCTGCTGATGCTTTCGGTGTATTGCCTCCAGTATCTATTTTGACTCCTGAACAGACAAAATACTACTTCCTTTCTGGTTTCACTGCTAAATTGGCTGGTACAGAACGTGGTATTACCGAACCTACTCCAACTTTCTCTGCATGCTTCGGTCAAGCTTTCTTGGAACTTCACCCAACTAAATACGCTGAAGAACTCGTTAAGAAAATGCAGAAATCTGGTGCTAAAGCATACTTGGTTAACACCGGTTGGAACGGTACTGGCAAACGTATTTCTATTCCTGATACACGTGGTATCATTGATGCTATCCTTGATGGTTCTATTCTCAAGGCTGCAACAAAGAAGATTCCGTTCTTCGACTTCGAAGTTCCTACTGCATTGCCAAAAGTAAATCCTGCTATCCTCGACCCACGCGACACTTACGCAAGTGCTGCTGAATGGGAAGTTAAAGCTAAGGATTTGGCTGAACGTTTCATCAAGAACTTCAAGAAATACGAAACTAACGAAGCTGGTAAAGCTTTGGTTGCAGCAGGTCCTCAGTTGTAATCATTTCAAAATTAGACATCTTGTTTAATTATGATAATTTGAGGGGCTCGAAAATTTTTCGAGCCCCTTTTTCTATCTTTTTTGTTGGTTTATTGTGCTTTTCGTTTTTTTCTGACATCGGGATTGTATCCTGTAGGTGCTTCCGTGGTGAAATTATATAGAAGCGGTGGAGTGGAAGAGTGGTTTTGAGGTATGCAGTTTTTTTCGTTAATTGATTAACATCGCCATTATAGGAATTGTTACGAGAGAAAGCAATGTCGTAATAAATGTACCTTGCGCCATGAGTGTTTCGTCGCGACCAAATTTCAGACAAAATATTGTTCCAAAACTTGCTACCGGCATCGCAATTACTATTGTATTGATTTTTAGCATTGTCAAATCGAATATTCCTAAGGCCTTGAAACTTAAGAAGATTGTTATCGGTAATAAAAAAAGTCTTAAAAATGCGGTGACGTAAACCCAAAAGCCGCCAAACATCTTTTTGAATGGTATTTGTGAAATAGAAAATCCGATAATTATCAACGAGTCCGGCACGGTAATATTTCCTATCATCTTGATTGGTTGTGAGATAACTTCAGGAAATTTCAGTTGCAAAGCTACAATTAATATCGAGATGTATGTTCCGAACATCGCCGGAGAATACAACCGCTTTAATGATGATTTTGTATCTTTTTGACCTGTAACGAATTGTGCGCCCCAAACAAAAATTGTTACTGTGTTTGCAACGTTGAGAATTGCCGCATAGAAAACGGCTTCGTGTCCGAAAATGCTGTCTATCACGGGATAACCGATGAATCCTACGTTGCCGAATACCATCATAAATGAATAAATTCCTTTGTCAGCATCTTGAACTTTGAAAATTTTCGCGATATAATGAGCCAACAGTAGCAACACAAAATATGTTAAAACCCCTAAAAATAAAAGCGGTAAAATAAGTTCGCGTTTCGGAAGATTGTCGCCCATGGTGGAATAAATAATCAAACACGGACAAGTAAAATCTACTATAACATTTGATAATGTTTTACAAAAATCTTGATTGATAAGTTTCAGTTTCCCAATGATATATCCGGCAGCTGCTACAATAAACAGCATCGCCATTTGATTGAATATTAAGGTAAAATCCATTTCCTTTGTTTCTAAAAAATTATGTCATGCAAAGGTAATGAATGATTGAAACCTAATTATTTAGTTTTTCTTAATTCTATTCGGTTTGCATCCAGAAACACGATTCGATGTAATAATATCCGCTTTTATAGGATTTTATCGGGTGAGTGTTATCGTTGCTTGAGACTGCAAATCTCAGGTGGAGATAAATATCAAGTGGTTTTCCCAATTTTTTCGAGTCGGTGATTTTAAAATTGCATATTTGTATGCTATTGGAATTTAGTTCCGCATGACCACTGTAATATATTTGTCCACAGCTTGATATGTCGTTTATAAGTCCATCGACCGTAATTTTATCGATTGAGCATTTCAAGTTTTTGCAACTCAATGTTGATTCCGGACCGTCGAAATAATCGGAACTTGTTTTTCCGAATAATTTAATCAACTCCGGTGTTACAGAACTGAATGAAAATCTTATGATTGTGGAATAATATGCTTGTTTTCCGTTGTCATAATCTTCCATTTTGTTCAGCGAAATCAATACAGGCGTACCGGTGTAAACAGTTGCTGTAATTGCGCCTGGCTGAGGTGTTTGCGCTTTACAACAAATTGTTGTAAAAATTAATGCTAATATTGTTAATAATCTTTTCATTGGTTATTAATTGCCTTGTTCAAAAATCTTTTGCTTCTACATAAAAGCATGCAAAATTAGAGTAATATCCCGGAGTAATTCCACTCAGAGGATTTGTATCTGTCGGTCTGATTGAGAATTTTAAAAAAATATTGAAACAATGATATGTTACAGCTTTCACTTCGGAATCATTTTTGAGTACTGTTAAAACTAAAATCGGTTCTGAAATACTGTTTGTTGAAAGCGGATGTTCAATATTCAACGTTGCACTTGATATTGAATTGTCGTTGCCGTATTTGTTTTTCGGGACAGTTGTACTTTCGTAACCGGTAACAGTAACAAATAAATTTTCAGAATTTAATTTGCCGGAAGGTCCGTCAAACAAATCTGAAACTGTTTTTGCATAAATATAAAATTTACCGGGACAATTTTGACCGGCACTTATGAGTTGTAATGTAGTAGTATAATTGAGTATTTTTCCGGAATTGTATTCAGCGATGTTGCTGAAATTAAACATCGCTTCTCCACCGGAATTTACTTTCAGGGACAGATGTGCGTCTGATTGTGCTTTGGCGCCGGTGGTAAGTGTTAAAAATAAGAAAAATACGTATATTATAAATCTTATCATAATTTAGGTTTTTACTGCGTTACAAAGATAAGATATTTTAATGCAAAAAATAGCACATTTTTTGTTATAAAATTAAATAAAAATTATGAATGTTAAAATATATTTTTTTAACTTTGCGATTGAATTATTAAGTTATTTTGTAGCGATGAAGAAACGTAATTTAATATTAATGCTGATTTTCAGCTTGTTAACAACTAATCTATTGGCTCAATATCAGATTAGTAAAGAAAATTACACGGTGAGTGTAAAAAAATTTCCTACATTGTATGTAGAACCGGAAAAGCGCACTTATTATGTAAATGTTACTAATTATGTGCAGTCATATTTTAGTGATGATTATTTCACCACCGATATTGATTTACCGGGCTGGGAAAAAGTAAGTGACGAAAAAGAAGCTTTTTTGGTTCTAAATATCACTGTTCCAAAGGTTTATCATGAGGGTACCGATTTCAGTAACAAAAAAACAGAGAATGCTCAGAAGGGCGGTGCTGTAAAAATTGAAAGTCATTGGTTCCCGATTGTGAAATATTCTTTTGCAGTGAAATGTCAATTTAAATGTCCGTATGAATCATTTGAAAAGCGTTTGGTGCCAACCAATGTTTCGCCTATAAAAACATTTGAAGTTTCAGAAAGTTTTCCGATACAGTCTCAAGCACGCAATTATGTAACACAAAATATTGAATCAATCAAGAAAATTGTTGCAGAGCGTGGTGTTAAGGATATGATGAAAATTATAAACGAAGCTTTGCAAGATAAGTTCTTTGCTACCGAAGGTACTGACGAATTTCAGTTGGGATATTTGGATCAGGAGTCGTCGCCATTTTACGAGACAATGGTGGAGGCAAAAAAATATATGCCTCAGGAACTCAAGCTTATACAGCATGATTCTCCAATTTCCAACGCAGTTCCGGGAGTATCGGTTTGGATTGAAAAATTCAAATTTGTAGCCGGAGAGCTCAAGACATCGAATGCCGCCCAGAAAAAAGCGAAAGAGGAAATGATCAGAAATGTGGCAATTTTGTATTACATGCTTGAAGATTTTGAAAATGCTACATTGTATGCTCAGATTTTGAGAGATAGCTTTGGAAACAAGGACGGTGACCGTATCTTGAAGTTGATGACTCAATTGCAGTCAGAATTTGTAAAATTTCATAAGAGTTCAAGACATTATTAATATAAATAATTTTTTGATTTGCTGTTTGTAAAAAAAAATTTTTAATATATATTTGCAGTTGAAAAAATAAAAGATTTTTAAAGAAAAAATATGAAGGTTTTAAAATTTGGAGGAACATCGGTTTCCTCAGTGGAAACAGTGCAAAACATCAGTAATATACTGAAGAAAACTAATGAAAAACAAATAATTGTATGTTCTGCACTAAGCAAAGTTACTAATATGTTGACCGAAGCTGCGGAAAAAGCTGCGAAAGCCGATATTAGTTATAAAGAGATTTGCAATCAGATTGAAAAGCGTCATCATGATTTTATTGATCAGTTGATTAACAAAGATCAACAAGGTGATTTAAAATCAATTATACACAACCACATCTCAAGTCTTGAGAAAGTTTTGGAAGCAATTTACTTCCTCAACGAGTTGTCAACACGCGCTTATTACATCATCGTAAGTTTTGGCGAAAAGATGTCAAATGCCATTATTTACAGATATTTGTCAATCCATAACGGCAATGTTGGTTATTTGGATTCATCACAGATTATTATTACACGTACAGTAAACGGTAAAGAACATGTAAACCGTTCTGTTACATACAAAAATATTCAGGACAATTGGAACGATAAGTACGACATCATGGTTGCTCCCGGCTTTATTTCAAAGTCGGAAAACGGCTATGCTACAACATTGGGTCGTGGCGGTAGTGACTATACAGCAGCACTTTACGCAGCTGCTTTGGATGCTGATTCGCTTGAAATTTGGACTGACGTTAGCGGTATTTATACTGCTGACCCGCGTAAGGTGAAAAACTCTTATCCGTTGCCAAGAGTAAGTTACAAAGAGGCTTTGGAACTCTCTAACTTCGGAGCAAAAGTTATTTATGCGCCTACTATTCAGCCGGTTTTGGAAAAGAATATTCCGATGAAGATTCTTAACACATTCCGTCCTGATGACGAAGGTACTTTGGTGACAAACGAAACTGACGAAAGCAAGACAATCAAAGCTTTCTCTACAATGGACAACATCGCGATGTTGACATTTTCGGGTACAGGTTTGGTTGGTACAACAGGAATTGCAGGTCGTTTGTTCGGTGCGTTGAGCAAAAACGGTGTCAACATCATCATTATTTCTCAGGCAAGTTCAGAGATGTCAATTTGCCTTGTAATTGATTCTAAAGATGCTAACAAAGCAGTAGAAGCAATTAATCAGGAATTTGATTTTGAAATCCGTAAATGTACTGTAAATAAGACAATTGCAGAAACCGGATACTCAGTACTTGCAATGGTAGGAGAGGGCATGAAGAATGCTGCCGGTCTTACCGGTAAAGCATTTACAGCATTGGGCTCAAACGATGTTAACATCCATGTAATTGCTCAAGGCAGTTCAGAACTCAACGTTTCAATTGTTATCAAGAGCGAAGATGCAGAAAAGGCATTAAACGTATTGCACCAAGCATTCTTTAATGCTTAATTGAATATAAAATTACAGAAAATCAGTTGAAATATGCAATATATTAGTACAAGGGATAAAAATCTCAAAGTAACATTTGAAGAAGCCGTAAAACGTGGTCTTGCTCCAAATAAGGGTTTGTTTATTCCTGAGAATTATATAACTTTGTCTGATGAATTTTGGGCAAATCTTTTCGACATGACATTGCCGGAAATCGGTTATCATGTTGGAAAACAATATGTTGGAGATGAAATTCCTGACGAGGATTTCAAGAAACTTTGTAACGAAGTTTTGAATTTTGATATTCCGTTGGTAAGAGTAAAAGACAGAATTTACAGTCTTGAACTTTTTCATGGTCCGACATGTGCTTTCAAAGATGTTGGAGCCAGATTTATGGCAAGATGTCTCGGATATTTTTCTACCAAGAAGAATGAAAAAACAGTAATTCTCGTTGCTACATCGGGTGATACCGGTAGCGCCGTTGCAAACGGATTTTTGAATGTACCGGGAGTTGACGTTATCATTCTTTATCCAAGCGGAAAGGTAAGCGAAATTCAAGAAAAACAGCTTACTACAAACGGTAATAATATCACGGCTCTTGAGGTAAACGGCGTATTCGATGATTGTCAGGCACTTGTAAAAAATGCGTTTGCTAATTTTGATACAAAAGGCAAATTCAAACTTACATCTGCAAATTCAATCAATATCGCGAGATTGATTCCGCAATCGTTCTATTATTATTATGCGGTTGCACAGTTGAAGAGTTACGATTCAGTAATTTGTGTACCGAGTGGTAATTTCGGAAACATCACCGGCGGTATTTTAGCTTTGAAATCAGGTTTGCCTGTAAAACATTTTGTAGCAGCTACCAACGCCAATGATACAATACCTCAGTATTTGCAAAAAGGCGTTTACACAGCGAAACCGTCAGTACAAACGATTTCAAATGCGATGGACGTTGGTGACCCGAGCAATTTTGAAAGACTTAATGTAATTTTTGAAAACGATTACAAAAAGTTTGGAGAAACTATTTCTTCTTACAGTTTTACTGACGACGAAACACGCAAGAAGATGAAGGAAATATATCAAAAATTCGGATATACACTTGATCCTCACGGCGCAGTTGGTATGTTGGGTATTGAAAAATATCTCGATGGCAACGATACAACACCGGGTATTTTCCTTGAAACAGCGCATCCTTCTAAATTCTTGGATGTTGTGGAAAGTGCAACAGAAGTTACACCAAACATCCCGCAGAGTTTGAAAGATTGCTTAAACAAGAAGAAGGAATCAATCAAGATTGAAAATGATTACAAGCAACTCGAAGCAATACTTACAGAGCGTTACTTGTAATTAAAAAATTTTCCTTTTAAACGTTTGAATTATAAATTTTTAGTAGCGAATATGAATTTTTTATAAAAAAATATTTGGTTATTTGCAAACAAAATTTGTTTTAAAACGTTTAAAAGGATTATTAAAACACATTCAGTCAAAACCTTGAACAATGTGTTTTACAAATAAGTCATAATTTTTTTTATTAACTAATTATAAGACACCGAAATGTCTGAAAACAGCGTAATGCTAAATAGACATATTGCATTTGAACTTTATAGGCAAGCTCCTGCCGACGGCTTGGAGTATACTTATAGGGGTAATGTGAATTCTGACGTAGTTGAGAATATCCTCTCGCTCGCTGAAACTAATTTCGGCGACATGAAGGAGCAACTATTAGTTAGAAAAAGAGTGTATTTTATAATGGTTGAAAGTCTACAAAACATCACAAGACATCAAGAAAATTATGTAGAAAGGGATGTAGATTCGCATGGTTTGTTCGTTATAAGGCGAGGAAAATTCGGTTATTATATCACATGTGCAAACCTTGTAAAAACCGAACATTGTGAAAATCTGAAGAATAAAATTGATTTCATAAATTCCAAAAACAGCGAGGAACTTAAAAATTATTCACGTTCTGTGCTTAGCAACGGTCAATATTCCAACAAAGGAGGTGCCGGTCTTGGTCTTATTGAAATCTCCAGAAAAGCCGGCAGCAAAATCAAATATAAATTTGTTCCCGAAAAAAACGGTTATTCCAGATTTTATCAGCATATTGACATCCTTTTCAATAAAAAAGAAATAGACAATCCCGATGCAATTGACGAAATTAGTCAGTTTTCTTTAGATAAGCTCATCAAACTGCACGAAGGTTTACAGAAATATCATATCGTGCTCAATTATAGCGGAATCCTCAATCAAGTAAATCTTATTAATTTGATGAATATTCTCAGTCGTCAAATTAATGTTTCTAAAGCTTTGAAAACAAAGGTTTATTGTATAATGATTGAGTTGTTGCAAAATATCTTAGGACATGCTGACCGTATAAATGGTGAGGAAGAAACAAATTGTTACGGAATGTTTTTTATTCGTCAAGATCGTGATCATTTGATACTTTCGGCTGCAAATCATATTTTGAACTCCAAAGTAGGTCAAATGAAGGATTTGATTGAAGGACTCAATAGTATTGACAAAGATGAACGAGGTAAGTTGTCGCATGATCCTAAGCTCAAAGCGTCAGGATTGATTAAAATTATGAACAAAAGCCGTCATCAGGTGGAATATAATTTCAGCAAAATAGATAATAACTACTCTTTGTTCTCTGTAAGTATATTTTTGGATAAAGAATCTAATGCAGATATCGTATTGTAAAACAATATCTTGTAATTATTCCTAAAAAAAATACAAAAAAAACTTCAAAAAATTTTGGAGATTCAAAAATAGTCTCTATCTTTGCAACCGAATTAAGAAAACAACATTTAGGCCCCTTAGCTCAACTGAATAGAGTATTTGACTACGGATCAAAAGGTTGTAGGTTTGAATCCTACAGGGGTCACGAAAGATTTAGCTTTTTTTTATATTTTTTGTTTTAGGCCCCTTAGCTCAACTGAATAGAGTATTTGACTACGGATCAAAAGGTTGTAGGTTTGAATCCTACAGGGGTCACAAACAATTTGAGGTTTTGGAAACTTGGTTTTCAAAACCTTTTTTTATGTCATTTTAGGAAATTTTATGATTGGATGTATATTGTTTGTGATTATTTTTTCCTAATTTTGCACATATCAAAAGTTTTTTCAACATGGAAAAGAGGAGCATTATAAAAATTGGTGTCTTGACTGTCATGGCACTTTTAATCTTGGTTTGGGGATTGAGTTTCCTGAAAGGCGAAAACTTATTCAAAACTGAAAATGAATATGTTGCCATTTACGATAAACTTGACGGTCTGCAAGAAAGCAATGCTGTAATGCTTAGCGGTTATCAAATCGGAAGCGTTAAGTCTATTGGTTTTGAGGAGCACGACAATGAATTGAAAATTGTTGTCAGACTAAAAATCAACAACGATTTCAAAATTCCGGTTGGTACAATTGTAAAAATTGTGAGTGTTGATATTATGGGTACTAAAGGTATCGAAGTTATTCGTCCTAAAAAAGTAACTGTTTATCATTCAAACGGTGACACTCTAAAATCGGCTGTGGACAGCGGAATTTTTGACCAAATGCTTGAATTGGTGTTGCCTATGAAAGACGATTTAGTGGGATTTCTTACTACTTCTGATTCGGTTATGCACGCCCTCAATCTTATTTTGAACGATCAAAACCGTCATAATCTTACAAATTCGCTCGCCAATTTGGAGGTTGTTTCTGAACATCTTAGTGAAAATGTTCATCTTATTGACAGTATGATTAATAATTTTAATAAACTTAGTCGTACATTGGGTAAAAATTCTGCAAATATTGATCATGCAATTAATAATTTTGCCTCTGTTAGCGACACTCTCGCGGCTCTTGAATTGCAGAAAACAATGGCAGATGCAAGCGAGGCTTTGCAAGGTATCAATCGTCTTATGAATACAATTAATTCAAATAACGGTACAGCTCAAAAGATTCTTACAAACGATACGCTCTATAATAATCTTGAGCAAATGAGTACAAGAATTAATAATATTTTGACTGAATTTGAAAAACATCCGAAAAAATATATCAATCTTTCGATATTTGGCGGCAAAGACAAGAGTTATAAGTATGAGTACAAGGCTCAGAAAGAACGTGAAGCCCAACAAAAATAATCAGATATCAACATAAAAAAAGTGCCGTTTAAAAATTCTAAACGGCACTAAAATTAACCAACCTAACCTAACTATTTAACTTTTTCACTTTAACTTTCTTCAATTCTTGTGCCGAAATTATCTTTTGATTGTTAAATTATTAAATATGGTACAAAAAAATCTACACAAATGAAAATATTGCTTCATGCTTGTTGTGCGCCGTGTTCTGCTCCGATTTTGGAACATCTTATGCAAAATGGTGTTACTCCGGCGGTTTACTATTACAATCCGAATATTTACCCGTTGAAAGAGTACGAAATTCGACGTAATGAAATCAAAAAATATACTGAAAAATTGGGGATTCAAATGATTGAAGGTGAATACAATCATGAATCTTGGTTGGAAAATATAAAAGGTTTGGAAAACGAACCGGAGCGTGGCAATCGCTGCTTAAATTGTTTTAAAATGCGTCTTGCTTCTACAGCCAAAGTTGCTGAAAAAGAGGGTTTTGATACAATTGCAAGTTCGTTGTCGTCATCGCGTTGGAAAAATCTTGAACAAATCGATGCTGCCGGAAATTACGCGCAATCTTTGGTTAACGGTGTTTCGTATTTGGCAAAAAATTGGCGTAAAGGCGGACTTCAACAACGCAGAAACGAGCTTTTGAAAGAAAATTGTTTTTACAATCAATTGTATTGCGGTTGTGAGTTTTCGATGCGTTAGTTTTCTGAATTTCTGTAATCATAATTTGTTTGTAAAAAAAATGAAAAAACTGATAATTATATTGTTAACATCTTTTCTTTTTTGGTCGTGCAATGACAATCAAAGTTTTGTTGTAGATGGCGTAACATTTAACATGATTTATGTAAAAGGCGGTACATTTCAAATGGGTGCAACTTCCGAGCAATTGTCTGATGCTGAGGACGATGAAAAGCCCGTTCATTCTGTTACTGTAAGTGATTTTTATATCGGCGAAACCGAAGTAACGCAAGGATTGTGGAACGCTGTTATGGGTGAAAATCCGAGCTGTTTCCAAAAAGGCGATGATTATCCGGTTGAATTTGTTTCGTGGGATATGTGTCAGGATTTTATTGAAAAGTTGAATCAAAAAACCGGAAAAACATTTTGTTTACCAACTGAGGCTGAATGGGAATTTGCGGCAAGAGGCGGCAACAAGAGTTTGGGTTTTAAGTATAGCGGCAGCAACGATTTGAGTGAAGTGGCGTGGTACGGTTTTTATGATGATAACGATAACAATCGCACAATCACGGAGTTTACCTCAATGCCGGTTAAACAAAAAAAGGCAAATGAACTTGGACTTTACGACATGAGCGGTAATGTTTACGAGTGGTGTCAGGATTGGTACGATTCTTACAGTGATAGTCCGCAAACTGATCCTCAAGGCGCAGATGCGGGTTGTTTCTGTGTGTTGCGAGGTGGTACTTGGTGTTATGACAAGCAAACCTGCCGAGTTTCAAAACGTAGTCTTGAATTTCCGAATTACAAGCAAGAAGATTACGGACTCCGTCTTGTGTTAATTCCGTAAATTTGGGAATTTAAGTTTATTTTTTTTTAAGCACGGAAAGCACAGAAAACACTGGAATTTTAAAAAAAAGTTATTGAAAAAAATGCTTTTTTGATAATTTTACCGTGTATTCTGTGTTTTCCGTGGTTAGGAAAGATGTTGAAAAAAATATTGTTTTATTTTTTTACCAATTCTTCCAATTGTTTAACGCTTGACGCTCCGACAATTACCGTTGTAACGGCAGTTTTTTGCAGCACAAAATCCAAAGCGTATTGAGCTGGTGTGAGTTGTTTTTCGTCAGCTTCTTTCTTGAATTGTAAAAGCGTTTCAATCATTTCGGGCGTTAAAGTGGCTTTTTTCAAGAAGAAATCTTTCGCCATACGTGAATCTTCGGGTATGCCGTTAAAATATTTTCCTGTCAGAAGTCCTTGTGCCAAAGGCGAAAATGCTGCAAAACCGACACCGAATTTCTCACATTCTGGTATTATTTCGTCTTCCGGTTCACGGTTCAACATGTTGTATTTTCCTTGATAAAGCAAACAATGGATGTCCCTGTCAGCAAGATACTTATACGCAAATTCTGCTTTGTCGGCGGGATATTTTGAAATTCCGACATAAAGTGCTTTTCCTGAGCGTACGATGTCAACAAGAGTTTGAAGCGTTTCTTCAAGCGGTGTTTCGGGGTCGTAACGGTGAGAATAAAAGATGTCAACGTAATCAAGTCCTAACCGTTTGAGACTCTGGTCGATACCCGCCATCAGATGTTTGCGAGAATTAAACTCGCCGAAAGGGCCTTCCCACATATCGTGTCCGGCTTTGGTGGCGATAAACATCTCGTCTCTAAATGGCTTGAAATCTTTTTGGAAGATGTGTCCGAAAGTTTCCTCTGCCGAGCCGTAAGACGGACCGTAATTGTCAGCAAGGTCAAAATAATTGATACCGTTATCAAAAGCAAACCGCATAATTTGGCGGCTGTTGTCCAGTACATTTACGTCGCCGAAATTATGCCAAAATCCTAAGGCAATTTCTGAAAGTTTTACGCCGCTTTTTCCTGCTCTGCGGTAGTTCATAATGCCGCTGTAACGGTCTTGATTTGGTGTGTAGATCATAAATTGTAATGTTTTTGTTTCGGGGTAAAGTTATAAAAAAATCGGATATTTTTAGTGTTTATTACGAAAATCATATATTTTTGCTTTTTGAATTTTGTAATATAAATCATTCTAAAATTAATCTTATAAAAATGAAGTATTTTTACTACATCACGATTTTAACTGTTTTGTTTTACAGTTGTTCTACGGATTGTACAATCAAACCGGGGCAAATTTGGGCTGATAATAATAACGTTCATATTAATGCTCACGGTGGTGGAATTTTAAAATACAACGGACTTTATTACTGGTTCGGTGAACATAAGGCTGACACTACAAGTTCTGCATACGTGGGCGTAACATGTTATTCGTCGAAAGATCTTGTTAATTGGACTGATTTAGGAACGGCTCTCAAGGTTTCTGATGAACCCGGTAACGAAATTGAAAAAGGTTGTATTCTTGAGCGTCCGAAAGTTCTATACAACAGTTTGACAAATAAATTTGTTATGTATTTTCATCTTGAATTAAAAGGTCAAGATTATTCAGCAGCTCGTTATGGCGTGGCAGTTTCTGAAAATCCGGAAGGTCCTTACAAATTTCTTTATTCGTGTCGTGCAGATGCTGAAAAATATCCGTGTGATTTTACAGCGGAAGACATCGCTGCGCTTGATACTCTCAATCCTGACAATTATCGTGATTGGTGGACTGACAAATGGTTCAAAGCGATTGAACAAGGTTTGTTCTTAAAACGCGATTTCAAAGGCGGTCAGATGTCTCGTGATATGACATTGTTTCTTGATGATGACGGCAAAGCTTATCATATTTTTTCTTCAGAAGATAATTTGACACTTCATATTGCTGAATTGACCGACGATTTTACGGCGCACAGCGGTTGGTATGTAAGAGTTGCACCCGGAGGTCAAAACGAAGCTCCTGCAATTTTCAAAAAAGACGGCACTTATTGGCTTATAACTTCGGGTTGTACAGGTTGGGCACCTAATGCGGCAAGGATGTTTTCGGCAAAGAAAATTTTCGGACCGTGGTCGCAACATCCTAATCCGTGTGTAGGCGAAGGTGCTGATACAACTTTTGGTGCGCAAAGTACTTTTGTTTTGCCATACAAAGATGGATTTATTTTTATGGCTGACATCTGGAGACCGAATCATCCGTCCGATGCGCGTTATGTATGGTTACCGATTGAATTTTCAGACGGTAAACCAGTTCTCAAATGGCGTGAGCAATGGAATTTAAATGAATAGAAGTCAAATCCCGAAAAAATATATAGCCGTGGGGAAAATCCACGGCTATATAATTGATATTATATTATTCTGCCACCCACTCGGCAATCTTTCTTGTCTCGGATGAGAAAGACACGCCGATTTTGAACAATTTTCGTTCACCTGCGTTAAAAGGCAAAGTGTATTCTTTGCTGTTGATTTGTTCTAACGCCTCTTTTGCAGGTTTATCAAGTTTAAACTCAAAGACGTAGATGTATTGCGGCGTTTTTACTACGGCATCAATTCTGCCGTCGGAAGTTGTGCGTTCTGCTTCCGTGTAAAAGCCCAACAATTTGAAAATCAAATATGTAACGTTTTGAAAATACAATTCCGCCTCGCCTACGATTTGGTAACTATTGTCGGCAAACATCGCCGTAAGACGTTTCATGAAGCCTTTGTAATCACCCTTGATGACATCGCGTGCAAAATTTGTGATGCTGAAATCCTCAGTCCCGGTTTTTGGAAAATTGAAATTGAGGATGAATTTTGTAAAGGCCTCGCTGATTTCCTGATTGGGCATTCCGAGAATATAAGTTTTGAAAAACTTATCGTATCCCTTGATAGTCAGATAGCCGCTTTGAAACAACAGCGGTACGGGATTGCCGGCAAAATTGTCAATTTTGGAAATGTCGTTTTCATCACATTCCACTCTGTCGAGGTTGCTGAGTTTCATATTGTTTTTTTGAATCTCTTTGACAAGAAAAGTCGGTGTGCCGCTTTCAAACCAATATTCATTGAAATCTTTGTGGTACAATGCTTTCATCAGTCCGAAAGGATTGTAAATGTCAACTACATCTTTGCTGAAATGATAGCCTTCGTACCATTTTTTGAGTTCTTTGTAACATTCGTCTTTGCTAATGCCGTTGGTGTCGGCCATCTGTTGAACATAATCGTCAAGTTGCTCATGGATTTCCTTCTCGGTAATTCCGCAGAGTGTTGAAAACTCACGCTCTTGTGATATGTCTGTCAGATTATTGACATCGCTGAAAAGGCTCACCTTGCTAAACTTTGTTACGCCGGTGATGAAAGCCATTTTTATTTGTTTGTCGCAGGTTTTCAAGACGCTGTAAAACGCTTTCAGTTCGGAGCGGATTTTATTTTGAAGTTCTTTGTTGTCAATATTGTTTAGTAACGGCTTGTCATATTCGTCAACAAGGACGACAACTTCTTTGCCGGTCTGAGCGGCAGTGGAGTTGATAAGGGATTCAAACCTTTCGGAGTTTTGTTTTGCGGCTTCGTCTTTCCCGAAAATTTTTTCATACTGAGAGATCATATACGAAATTCTTGACTGCACGTCTTCAACAGAGTTGTATGTTCCTGAATTGAAGTCAAAATGCAGCACGGGATATTTCTCCCATTTCGTTTCCAACTTCTCGATTTTCAAACCTTTGAATAAGTCTTTTTGACCGTCAAAATATTCGTGCAATGTGCTTAACGTCAGACTTTTGCCGAAACGCCTCGGACGCGAGAGAAAATAGCACGCCTTGTTGTTGGCGAGATTATATATCATATCGCTTTTGTCTAGGTAGACAAAGCCTTCTTTTATCAACGATGAAAACGCCTGTATGCCGATTGGAATCTTTTTCATAATGCTTTTATTTTTTCGATTAAATGCAAAAATAAATTTTTTTTACAAAATATTTCATTTAAATAAAAATATTTGAACCTTTGCAACTATGAAATTTTATAAGATACTGATTTTTACTGAGATTTTATAATTTCCAATGCAAAATCAATTTTTTTATTCATCGGGAGTTGACCGTCAATCCAATTGATTTTGCAGCCCATGCGTTCCATACGGCGAAACCATGTCATTTGACGTTTTGCAAATTGACAAATCGCAATATAAAGTTGTTCAAACATCTCGTCGTAACTTAGTTTACCGACAGCATGCAGCGTAACATATTTATATTCAAGTCCGTAGTAAATCAAATCTTCTTCTTTTACACCTTTTTTCATAAGTGTAATCATTTCGTCTACCATTCCGTTTTTGAGTCGCTCTTCAAGACGGATTTTAATTTTTTCACGTTCTATTTCTCGCGGATTTTTGATTCCGAACAGTAGCGATTCTATTTTTGGGTATGTGGGAACTACTTTGGGATTTTCGCGGATAAAAGTTTCAATTTCAATACCTCTGATTGCGCGTTTTTTTGTATCGGTGTCAGTTGTATTATGAAGAGTTTTCATCTTGGCGAGCATGTCGTTGAGCTCTTGAAGTGAATATTTTTCAAGATTTTTACGCAGTTCCGGATTTTGGGGTACGTCAATAAGTTGATAATTTCTTACAACAGATTCCAAATAAAGTCCTGTACCACCGCAAAGAATAGGCGTTTTTTGTTGATCAGTTATCTGTTTGTAAGCATCGAAAAAATCCTTTTGATACCTGAAAACATTGTATTTTTCGCCGGCGTTGAGTATATCTACAAGGTGACATTTTATTTGTTTTCCGTTGACGATATAATCTTCCAAATCTTTGCCGGTACCCAAATCCATGCCTCGGTATACTTGTCTTGAATCTGCGCTTATAATCTCTGTATCAAGTGTATAAGCTAAATTTGCTGCGAATGAAGTTTTGCCGCCGGCAGTTGGTCCTAATACTGTTATCAAGTTCATTGTTAGTGTGTGTTTAATACAAAAAAAGTTGCCTCAAATTTATAAAAAATAAATTTAAGGCAACTACATTTTATGAAAATAATAATTATTCTCTTAGTCGATTGGTTTTTCCATTTCGAGACTTGCGTTGTAAACGTGCATAGCTCTTTGGCTCATACCCATTGAAGAGAAACCACCATCGTTGTAAAGGTTTTGCATAGTGATTTTCTTTGTAAGGTCAGAGAACAATGTTACGCAGTAATTAGCGCAGTCTTCAGCAGTTGCGTTTCCGAGTGGAGACATCCTGTCAGAATAGTCCATCAAGTTGTCGATACCTTTTACGCCGGAACCAGCTGTTGTTAAAGTAGGAGATTGCGAAATTGTGTTGATACGTACTTTGCGTTCGCGACCGTAGATATAACCGAAACTTCTTGCGATAGATTCGAGCAACGCTTTGGCATCTGCCATATCATTGTATCTGTAGAAAGTACGCTGACCGGCAACGTAGCTCAATGCTACTACTGATCCCCATTCTTTGATTGCATCGAGCTTGTAAGCTGTCTGTAGAATTTTGTGGAATGAGAATGCCGAGATGTCCATAGTTTTTGTATAGTAGTTGTAATCAACGTCGTCGTAACTACGGTTTTTTCTAACGTTCAGAGACATACCGATTGCATGAAGTACGAAATCAATTTGACCTCCGAATTTTTCCATAGCGCGTTCAAAAACGGCTTTGAGATCATCTAAATTTGTAGCGTCGGCAGCAACAATTTCAGAATTGGTTTTTTCTGCCAATGCGTTAAGACTTCCAAATCTAAGAGCGGCAGGAGTATTTGACAAAACAAATTCAGCTCCTTCTTCGTGACAACGCTCTGCGATGTGCCAGGCAATAGATTTTTCGTCGAGTGCGCCGAAAATAATGCCTTTTTTTCCTTTGAGAAGATTGTACATAATTTGTATTTCTATTATTTCGGGTGCAAAAGTAGAAACTTTAGGTTTCTTTAATGTTTATTTTTGTATTGCCAAGTTTATCTTTTTTTTAACTTTGCACCGAATTTAAGAACTAAAAAAATTGCGTTTAGAATTATTTATGGCGCACCGCCTTGTGCATGGTGCCAACAATAAGGTTTCGACTTCGGTCGTGAAAATTGCCATCGCTTCGGTTGCTTTGTCTGTGGCGGTTATGATTGTCTCTATGGCTGTTATAATTGGTTTTAAGAACGAAATTATGGACAAAGTGGTGGGCTTTGGTTCGTGTATCAATATCGTTAACCGTGAGTCGTCTGCTAATCTTGAGACTTTGCCGATAAGTTCTCAACAGGATTTTTATCCGTCGATTGAGAACGAAAACGGCATTTCGCATATTCAGCGTTTTGTTATTAAACCTGCAATTTTCAAGGCGGGACAAGATATTTCCGGCGTTGTTCTAAAAGGTGTCGGCAGCGAATACGACTGGTCTTTTTTTCAGCGTAACCTTTTGGAAGGTAACGTGTTGACTTCGGATGATACTTCGTCGCAACGCCAAATATTGATTTCTAAAAAGATGTCGGATTTGTTGAAATTAAAAGTAGGTGACAATCTTGTGGCTTATTTTATTCAAGATCCGCCCAGAATGCGAAAATATTATATTTCAGGCATTTATTCAACCGGCTTGGAAGAATACGACAAAACTTTTGCGATGGTGGATATTCGTGACCTTCAGAAACTTAACGGTTGGAAGGAAGACCAGATTACAGGTTTTGAAGTTATGATTGATGATTTCAATCGTTTGGACGAAATGACAGAGCTTGTCAGGGATTTTGCCGGTTACAAAATTCTTGACGACGGCTCTATGATGAAAGTTGCAAGTGTAAAAGATAACAATCACGCACTTTTTGACTGGATTACGCTTACGGAAATGAATGTTTGGGTTATTCTTGCGATTATGTTTTTCGTCGCATTTGTTAATATGAGTACGGCGTTGTTGATTATCATTTTTGAAAAAGCTTCAATGATTGGACTATTGAAAGCCATTGGCAGTACCAACTGGTTGATTCGCAAGATTTTTATTTTACAAAGTTTGTACATCTTGCTCAAAGGTATCATCATTGGCAACATCATAGCTTTGTTGATTATTTTGGCTCAACATTTTGGACATCTTATTCCGCTTGATGCTTCTTCGTATTATGTTGACCATGTGCCGTGTGATTTGCAGTTTTGGTATTTTGTTGCAATTGATTTTGCTACAATATTGGTTATGAGCGTAATGCTTGTAATTCCAAGTTTTGCAATTTCAAAAATGCAACCTGCAAAAGTCATCGGTTTCAAATAGTTCACTGAGGTTGATTTTGGTTAGGAAAAGATGTCGACAAAAAGATGTCAAATAAAAAAAATAAAAGGTTGCTGAGAAAACCCGGCAGCCTTTTTTTCATATTATAATGATACTTTTGGTTTATCCGTCGTAAGGTTGTAATGCGTGGTCACCAAGTTCAAATCCCCAAAGGCTAATATCATCACGCTGTTCTTCACAGCCTTGCCAATTTCTGAGTATGCTTTGCATAAACATCTTTTGATCCCGGATATCTTTTGTTGATGTTGTAGAAATCATCATTTTCATTCTGTTGGTTCCGAAACGTTTGCGAATCAGATTGTTTTGATCTTTGATACCGTCAGAAGTCAAATAAATTCTATCGCCCGCATTCAAATCCATGTCGCGGTCTTCAAAGAAAAATACGTCAGCAAATGATTGTCCGCCAATTCCTCTTCGGTCAGCTTCTACAACTTCTACTTCGTCATTATCTTTGCGTTTGATATAAATCGGCTGTTTTGCGCCGGCGTATTTCAGTTCCCATTCGTGATTTGGTTCGTCAACTTTTTTGAAACGGCAAATCGCGATATCCATACCGTCATTATTTTCGGTAATATCTTGTTTTAGAGCGGCTTGTATCCTCAGGTGCATGGCTTCAAGAATATCGGAAGGTCGCTCAATTTTTATTTCGTTGATTAGTTCGCCCAAAAGTCTGATTCCAATCATACTCATGAATGCTCCCGGTACACCGTGACCTGTACAGTCGCCTAAAACTACGTATGTGTATTTTTCGTTTATCGACATCCAATAAAAATCACCGGAAACAATATCTTTAGGTCTGTAAATCACAAAGTTGTCGAAGAAATTTTCCAACTGTTTTGTATCCGGCAGCATGGCTTCTTGTATGGTTTGCGCATATTTGATACTGTCGGTAATGTAATTGGTTTTTGTCGTGATTTGTTTGTTTCTGATTTCCAACTCGTCGAAAGCGTTTTTCAATTCTTTGGCTTGTTCTTCAAGTTGTTTGTGTTGAGTAGAAAGCAAATCGTTTTGCTCTTTGATACCGGCTTGTTGCACTTCCATTTGGGCTGTGATAAGTGTAAGCATTTCGTTTTGCATTTGTAGCTCACGTTGCTGATTATCAATCTTTTCCGATGCTTCTTTCATATTGGAAAGGTCGGAAATTGTAGCACAAACCATGCTGTTTTTTTTGTTGTTTAGTTTTGTAAGTGCTACGTGCATCCAAAATTTTTTGTCTCCGATTTTTCTTTCTATTTCATAAGAGATATTTTGACCTGTTTTCAAACATTCTTCTATTTTGGGTGTAGCTGTTTCGTTGTTTACAAAAATTTTTGCTAAATCTATTAATTTTAAATCTTTATATGTTTTGATTTCAGTCATATTTGTCCAATATACAGATTTATCTTTGTTTATAACAATGATTGGTATATTGGCAGCAGTTGACATCTCCAAAAATATGCGGCTGAATTCGTTTTTTGCTCTGTATTTGTACAAAAATATTGGAGCGATAGTTAGTACAATTAGCAAAATTACATCGCAAATTATTACTCCGGATTGTTTATGACACATCACCCAAAATTCCCAAAATCTGGATAATCCTAAATCTTTGTAAATTATATACTCTTGGATATTGATTATCAGAATGGGCACAACGAAGCCTAAAAAAAATACGATGTGTAGGATATACTTTGAGTTTGTGATTATACTTTCTTTTTGTTGTGCCATTTGTATTATGATTTTAAAGGTAGCGGTTTGCTTTTTTGGGAAGAAACCGCTATGTTATTTTGATTGCCCAAATTAATTCAAAAAACTTATATCTCCAAATTTTTTTTGAATTATTTTTTCCAAGGTTGCAAAATTGTTGAATTTGGTGAGCCTGAGTATTTTTTCGTCGGCGGATTTAGCAAAATAGGGTAGCGGCTTTTGTTCATAATAAATGTTGCTACCGAATCCATCCACATAAACGCTGATTCCGGTTTCGGGTGTGCTCCGTCGGCATAGCGTTTATATTTCAAATCTTTTGACGGGAAATATCTTTTGTAACCTACATTGTTGATAATCATCTCGTTGATTCCGGTGTCGTCTTTCCAGTTAGGAGGTCCTACCCAAATAAACGGGATGTCACCGATTTGCTCCAAGATATGATGAACATACGGCGTTCTTATTTTTATTATATCTCTCACAAACAGTTCGTTAGCACCAAGAATAAGAATGATGTAAGTCGGCTGCTCTTTTTTGATAAAATAAGCAAGAGTGTCTGTAGTTCCATACCATTCGGTTTGAGAACTGTACCAAATTACGGATGCCATTTCGTGACCGTTTTCTTTGCAGTAATCCCTTAATCTCCAGCGGAATTGCTCAAGCATAGAATCGCCGATCAGTAGAATTTTTTGTTTGCTGGAATCTATTCCGACTCGCGGTTTGTATTCCGAAGTATACACCGGTTGAATAAAAATCGGGATTGTGTCGCCCATTACAAATGTTTGGATGCCGGATTTTTTTATCTCAACATCTCCTACTTGCAATTTGCCGTTCCAAAATGAATAACTTGTTAAAATTGTAAGTGCTGTTACTAAAATTATTAATATTTTAGATGTTGGTTTCATAATATATTATAAAGTGTGCTTAGTTTTTCTTGTTAGAAAACAACCATTCAAAATTACTGTTGTCTTGGTAAACCTTGTTCCAAATAAAATGTCCTTGACCGTGAAATTCTTTGTAATCAATATTTTTGCCACCGCAATTTTTTATCGCGTTGGTGATATTTCTGGAACGGATTACTTTTACAGCCTTGTCAACATCACCGTGAAAAGTTCTGATTGGAATATTTTTCAAGTTGCATGCTTGAGCCTCGTCAGCACCGCCGCAAATTGGCATTGCTGCTGCAAATTTGTCAGGAAATCGGCTGATTATATCCCAAGTTCCGAATCCGCCCATCGACATCCCCGTAACATAAAGTCTTGAAGTATCGGCTTTAACATTTGCTACAAGACTGTCCAATAGCTCGTTGGCAGCATTTAAATATTTTGAAATTTCTTTCGGCATTGTATGTTTTGGTAAAGTCCAATCGGTTTCGCACCATCTGAAATTTTCTGCGCATTGCGGTATAATTACGTAACAAGGAAAATTTTCAGCAAACTCCTGAGTGCCAAATATTTTATCAATCCATGTTAACTGAGTTTCGTTGTCGTTACCCCTTTCGCCGGCGCCATGCAAAAACAGAATTACCGGAAATTTTTGATTCGGAATCATTTCCAATTCCGGACGGAGCAAACGGTAAGGCAAATTCGTTCCTTTGGAATCCGTAAACACATCTTTTTCAAACTTTTCGCACAATTCAGGGTTCTTGCTTGGTTGTGCTATTGAGTTGATTGTCAGTATAATACCAAGAATTACTGCTATAATTTTTTTCATAATGGTTTGCTATTGATTTTATCTGCAAATATAATATAAATATTGATTTTCTGTGCATTTAAATTTTATTTAATAACGCGATTTTATATTGGTATGTTTTTTGATTTTGTGATAGACATCAGCCTAATTTAACATATGAAATTAATTTTTAAAATATTATCTTTTTCAGTTTTGTTGTTGCACACTACAATTGTTTTGGGGCAGACAGTACAACCTAAATTGCTGTCTCAAAAAGAGTTGTCGTATAAGAAAATCTATATTGACTTGGATGATGCAATAGTAAATGCCTCTGATGTGTACGTATTGTGCCTTAGTTATTACGGACTTACAGAGGTGCCGGAAGAAGTTTTAAAATTTAAGAATCTTCAATTATTGTCGCTTGACGGCAACGACATCCAATATTTGCCGGACGGTTTTGAAAAATTAAAATATCTTCAGCATTTGGATCTTGGCGACAATCCGCGTTTACAATGCAAACAAGTACTCAAAAAACTGTCAATAATGCCAAATTTAAAAAGCCTTTCGCTTTCTGGATGCCATATTACAAAACTTCCGAACGAAGTAGGTTTGCTCAAGACATTACAAGTTTTGGATATTGACAACAATTATATCCCTGAAATACCTATTGCAATTCAAAGTCTCAGACAATTGAGAACATTAAACTTTGCGTTGAACCGACTTCAGACAATACCGCCTGAAATCGGAAACCTTCGCAGTCTGAAAAATCTCAATCTTTCAGAAAACAGGATTCAGAGATTGCCGAAAGAAATCGGGAATTTACTTTATCTCGAAGAGCTTAATCTTTCGGACAACAAGATTGAAATTTTACCGTTTTATTTAATAAAACTAAAGAGACTCAAGAAGTTGGATTTGCGCCGTAATCATATCCCGAGAACGGAACAAAACCACATAAAAACGATATTTGTGAACACTAAAATCAGGTTCTGAAAAAAAATGAAAAAAAATAGTAAAAAAATTTGTACCGTACAATAAATTTTCATTAAATTTGAGAACATTTTAGAAACAAATTTCACCCAAAATTAAATTCTTGAAATTCTGATAGTTGTAAATAAAAGTCAGTAATCATAATCAAAAAAAAGATTAATTATAAAAGAATGGTTTGATTATTGATTACGGAATTTAAGAACAAACTTGATAATAAATTATTATGGAAAGCGCAAAAGAAACAAAACATCGGACTACAGATAATATAGCGATAAGCTATACAGGAGTATTCGACAACGAAATATTGTCTGTTTTGGCCAAAGAAATTGAGGGTACGCTTTCTTCAGACGATAAAGTAAACAAGAAAGTATTCAAAATTTTTATCGAGTTGGCGCAGAACATCTCGCTCTACAGTCTTGAGAGGGACGTAACCTCGGGAGGCGACGGAATGGGCGTGGGAACGATGATTATCAGAAATTTTGACACATATTACGAGTTTTCTACCGGTAACAAAACCACAAAAGAAAACATCATACCCGTAATGGAAAAATGTGATAACATCAATTCGATGTCGAGGGAAAAACTCCGGGAGTACCGCCGATTGCAGCGTAATATGCCGGCAGGACAAAAAGGTGGTGGTAATATCGGTTTGATACAAGTAGCTTTAACTGCTTCCAACCCGATAGAATATGCACTTGTAAAATGCGAAGATGGAAATTATTTTTACATCGTTAGCGTTAGAATAAACAAAGATTAAAACTTAAAATATAGGCAGATATGAATGACATTCATATAAAAGGTGTACACGAAGCATATTTCGTACCGACTGTAAATTTTGAGGTGGCAACTGGAAAATGCGAAATTGAAGGTGAGTCTTACTTGGAGGAGACTACCAAATTTTACGCACCTCTTTTGGCTTGGATTAGGGAATATATCGATACTGTAAAAGGACCTTTATATTTCGATTTCAAATTAAGCTATTTTAATACCAGTAGTTCAAAATGTCTTGTTGACATCTTGGATATGCTAAAAAATTACCAGAAAAAAGGTGGTGAAGTTACTGTCAATTGGTATTATGATGATTCTGATGAAGAATTAGAAGAAATCGAAGATTTTATAATGGAGACAGGACTTCAGATTAACAAAATTCCTTTGGAATGAAATTTTTTTTGGTATTTAGAAAAAAAAATACTAAATTTGCAACAACCAAAAACTATTATGTATGGAAAAAAGAGACGACAAATACGATTTCAGTCTGTATGAATATCATAACCTGCTTCATCAGAATATATTGGTGTCGTACAAAGGTCCTATTGATGAGCGTATTATGACGGTAATTGGCGAAAACATAGAGATTGTAACCAATGACGGAAATGATAAAGCAAGGACCAAGATATTCAAAATTTTCATGGAATTGGCTCAAAATGTTTGGCTCTATAGTGCCGAATCTTGCAAGACAATTTCAGGAAAACAGCTTGGGATGGGTACTTTGGTTATAGGTGAATTTGGTAACTACTATACATTTGTAACAGGTAACGTAGTAAAAAACACCGATATCGAGCCTGTAATCGAAAAATGTGAAATCATAAATTCTCTCGACAGGGATTCCCTTAGAGAGTACAGACGCGAACAGCGAAGACTTGCAAACCAGGGTAAACCAAACTCAGGTAACATCGGTCTTATACAAGTAGCATTAACGGCGGAAAGTCCTTTGGACATAGAACTTACGCCGGTAAGCGACGAAGAATCTTTCTTCTCTATAGCAGTCAAAATTAAAAAAACTAACTGCAAGTGATAATTTGGCACAATATTAGAGAAGATTTTTTCAGGAATTAGAATTTATAAAAATTATTGGTCAACAAAATATTAATTGAAAGTCGAATATGGAATTGGAAGACATTGTGATTGAAGGATCACACAAAAATTTTTTCACTCCTTCAGTGAATTTCAACGCAAAAACAGGTATTTGCGAACTCTCTGGTGAATCTTTTTTGGAAGATACAGCAGAATTCTATAAACCATTGATTGATTGGCTCGTAGAATATACCGAGAAAATCAAAAAACCTATTGCGTTTATCATAAAGTTAACATATTTCAATACAAGTACATCACGTTGTATCTTGGATTTGCTCAACGTTCTCAAAGATTATGAAGACGAAGGCGGCGAAGTAGTTGTTAACTGGCACTACGATGAAAATGACTCCGATATGGAGGAAGATATCGAAGACTATATGATTGATACCGGATTGAAGATTAATATTATTCCATTTTAATCTTTAATTATTTTAACATCAATTATTATAAAGTCATCATATAGATGATCATAGCTTTAATTAATTAACACCTAATCAAAACAAATGGAAGATATTCATATTCAGGGTAGTAAGGATGTATATATCCAGCCAACTGTAGATTTTGAAGTAGCTACGGGAAGATGTTCTATAAGCGGTGAATCCTTTTTGGAAGAAACTGCTAAATTCTATAGCCCTATGGTAGAATGGATAAAAGCTTACTCCAGATTCGGAAAGAATATTGATTTTACGTTTAGTTTAACATATTTCAATACAAGTACATCCAAATGGATACTCACAATCCTTGCTGAGCTTAAAAAGCTTGAAGGTCAAGGTGTTGCAGTAAACGTAGTTTGGCATTACCATGAAGACGACGTTGATATGCGTGATGATATCAGCGACTACATGGCTGATACCGGTTTAAAAATCGATTTGGTACCGTTCAACGAATAATAATTCCTTTTCGATATAGACACTGGCCTAAGGCCATTGCCAATTTCCTCAATGTTGGCCAAATAAAGGGGAAATTGGCTTTTTTTATTTTCTCTTTTCTCAAAAAAAGTTTAATTTAATATTGTTTTTCTCAAAAAAATTGTTAACTTCGCACTATATTTAACTCACTAAAATTAACAAAACATTAAAATCTATTTAAAATAACTATGTTTGTCTTAATGATTATAGTTTTTGTCATTGGCTACGCTTGTATTGCCCTTGAACATAAACTTAAAATTGATAAAGCTGCCACGGCTCTTATGCTGGGTGCTTTGATGTGGATCCTATTTGTTATAGGAAAGGAAAGTATTCTTAATGATCCTGATATTACTAACAAATCTTGGGAAGAATATGTAGCAGCCAATCCCGGTCAAACTCAGGACGAATCTTTTTTTACTAAGTTTATTATTCAGGAACAGAGCTTGCATCATCTTGGAGAAACTTCTGAAACGCTTTTCTTCTTGCTTGGTGCAATGACTATTGTCGCAATTATTGATAAGCACAATGGTTTCTCTATTATCACAAATAAGATTACGACTCGCAGTAAATCCAAACTTATTTGGATGTTGAGTATTCTAACATTTTTTATGTCCGCGGTTTTGGACAATCTCACCACAACTATTGTGATGGTGACGCTTTTGAATAAATTGGTGGCTGACAAGCATTTGCGGTGGATTTATGCCGGTATGATTGTTTTGGCTGCCAATTCGGGAGGTGCATGGTCTCCAATCGGTGATGTTACTACTATTATGCTTTGGATTGGTGGTTATATCACTGCTGGTAAGGTAATTGCGATGTTGCTATTGCCGTCTTTGGTTTCTATGATTATTCCGTTAATTGTTTTGAGTTTCACTTTGAAAGGCGAACTTGAAGTTCCTCAAGCAACCAATACTCTTCCAAATTCTGCTGAATCCGGACTTCAATCATTCTGTTTGTATTGGGGTATCGCATCGCTTTTGATGGTTCCTGTTCTCAAAACATTCTTGCATTTGCCGCCTTATATGGGTATGATTCTCGTTTTAGGTCTTTTCTGGCTTATTACGGATATTATTCACCATAAAATTGGTGATCACAAGGAAAATTCTGTAATTCAGATTCTTACAAGTGTTGATACACCAACAATTCTTTTCTTCCTTGGTATTTTGACCGCTGTTGCAGCATTGCAAACTTCAGGTCATTTGGCTGCGATGTCCGGCGTTCTTGATAGCGCATTCAACAAAAATACTTACGGTATCGGTCTTACAATCGGTGTACTTTCATCAATTGTTGATAACGTACCGCTTGTTGCCGGTGCTATGGGTATGTATGATATGGGGTCTACTGTTGATTTGGTTCAAGACGGTACATTCTGGCAGTTGCTTGCTTACTGTGCCGGTACTGGTGGTAGTATTCTTATTATTGGTAGTGCTGCCGGTGTAGCTGCTATGGGTCTTGAGAAAATCGAATTTGTTTGGTATCTTAAACATATCAGCTGGTTGGCTCTTATCGGATATTTAGCTGGTGCACTTTGTTTTTACATCATGCACACTTTGTTGGCATAGATACTGTCAAAAAAATAAAAAATTAAACTAAAAAAAAAGCTGTTCATTTGTATTTTTAATGAACAGCTTTTTTTATGACTTTTTGTTAATTAAATTAATTTCTTAATCAATTTTTGGAGTATTTAGAATTTTTTCTTTGAGTTCGGGCGTGAGAAAATCAATGAGATCGTTGTAAATAAAAATTTTCATCGGCATCACTTGAAATTTTTCCGAAGGCGTCCACGTTTTTACATAACGCATAATTGCATTTTCAGCCATTTCCGGCATGTTGAGTTTGATATAATTTCTTGCCGCCCAAATATGATGTAGGTCTAATGTAATATAATCAGCGTATGATTCGTAAAATTCCAAAGTGGATTTAGTTTCCGCTTTGTTCCACATAAAGTTTAGCATTACGCTTGCGCCTTGAGCCGTTTCTTTTTGAGATAAATTATCATCATCGCTTCTGAAAAATTTAAATTCGCAATCGGCGTTTTCTTTCGTAATGATTGATATTTCAGGAGGATTGTCATCCGTTTCCAAATTATCTAAACGCTTCATTGCATTGTTATACAATTTGTTGTAAGGTCTGATTCCCACAACATCGTATTCTCTTCTTTTTTCAGAGATATAATAATCCAGAAATTCTTTTGCACGGCTTATGCTTCCGAGAGTTTTGGCGGCATGTACGTATGCTCTAAGGTGTTGCACAGTGATTCCCGGTTCGTACCACAAGCCGTCAGAACTTATGGAATGTTCATCAAAATACATCGCGTTTTTCAAGTCGTTGCGATAATAAGCAATTTCGGCTTTTGCTACATTTTTGAAAACGTCGAGCCCTTGTATTTCGTTTAGATAATCCAAACCTTTATCGGTTTCGCCGCTTCGTATTGCAGAAATTGCTTGTTTGAAGAAAAAATTTGTTTCTGAATTTGTATTTTCCACTTTTTGTCAATAAAATTTTTTGCAATATCCGAAAAAATAACCAAAAAAACTAAATTCTTTGCTTAAAATTTACATTAAAATATTATCTTTGCGACATTAAAAAAGAGAACAAAATATCATGGAAAGAACTAAAGTAATAGATCTTTTGAAGCGCGAAGATTATGGCGCAGAAGTAAATGTAAAGGGTTGGGTCCGCACCAGACGCGGTAGCAAAGCTGTTAATTTTATTGCTTTGAACGATGGTTCTACTATTAAGAATGTTCAAGTTGTAGTAGACGTAGAAAAAATTGATGACGAAATTTTGAAAGATATCACAACAGGAGCTTGTATCAATGTAAACGGTATTCTTACAAAAAGCCAAGGTGCTGAGCAAAGCGTTGAAATTCAGGCTACTGCTATTGAAATATATGGTCCGGCAGGTTCTGATTATCCGTTGCAGAAAAAAGGTCACTCAATGGAATTTTTGCGTGAACATGCAAATATCCGTATGCGTTCCAATACTTTTGGAGCCGTTTTCAGAATCCGTCACAATATGGCGATTGCTATTCACAAGTATTTTCATGAACACGGTTTTTACTATTGGAACTCTCCGCTTATCACAGCAAGTGATTGCGAAGGTGCAGGTCAGATGTTTCAGGTAACAACTTTGGATATGAAAAATCCTCCGTTGACAGAAGACGGCAAGATTGATTATTCTCAAGATTTCTTCGGCAGCATGACCAACTTGACTGTTTCAGGTCAGCTCGAAGGTGAATTGGCAGCTACTGCTCTTGGCGCAATTTATACTTTTGGTCCTACATTCCGTGCTGAAAATTCAAACACTCCGCGCCATTTGGCTGAATTTTGGATGATTGAGCCGGAAATTGCTTTCATCAACTTGAAAGAATTGATGGATTTGGAAGAAGATTTCATCAAATATTGTGTAAAATGGGCTTTAGACAATTGCAAAGACGATTTGCAATTCCTTAACAATATGATTGATAAGAGTTTGATTTCTCGTTTGGAAGGTGTTTTGAAAGATGATTTTGTTCGTCTTCCTTACACTGAGGGTATCAAAATTCTTGAAGAAGCAATCAAAAACGGTAAAAAATTTGAATTCCCGGTTTACTGGGGTTGCGATTTGGCGTCAGAGCACGAACGTTTCCTCGTGGAAGAGCATTTCAAGAAACCGGTTATCATGATTGATTATCCGAAAGAAATCAAAGCTTTCTACATGAAGCAAAACGAAGACGGCAAAACAGTACAAGGTACAGACGTTTTGTTCCCTTCTATCGGCGAAATTATCGGAGGTTCCGTTCGTGAAGAATCTTACAAAAAACTTACTGACCGCATGAAAGAACTTGATATGGAATTGGACGGTTATGAATGGTATCTCGAAACCAGAAAATGGGGTTCATGTCCTCACGCAGGTTTCGGTTTGGGTTTTGAGCGACTTGTACTTTTTGTTACAGGTATGCAAAATATCCGTGACGTAATTCCTTTCCCACGTACACCGAAAAACGCTCAGTTCTAATTTTGGATTTTATCTTAAACTGAAAATAAGATCCTCATTCAATCAATTTTGGGTGAGGATTTTTTTATAATTGTAACAAAATAACGACTTTATGATTTCAGCAGAAAATTTAGCTGTCGAATTTGGCGGCACTCCGCTTTTTAGTAACATCTCGTTTCAAATCAACGAGAAAGACCGTATAGCTCTGATGGGTAAAAACGGCGCCGGCAAAAGTACTTTGCTCAAAATTTTGGCGGGCGAGCGTACTCCGACTCGCGGCGTGGTTACCGTTCCGAAAGATACTGTGGTTGCTTATTTGCCGCAGCATTTGATGACAGAAGACGGCAGAACTGTATTTGAGGAAACTGCTCGAGTTTTTGAACACTTGAAAGAAACGGAAAAAGAAATTGACCGTCTCAACGACCTTCTTTCTACCCGTACCGATTACGAAAGTGAAGAATATATGAAACTCATTGAGCAGGTTAGCGCATTGAGTGAAAAATTTTATGCTATTGATAATGTACATTTTGACGAAGATATCGAACGTACATTGATGGGTTTGGGTTTTGAACGTTCTGATTTCAATCGTCCGACAAGTGATTTTTCTGGCGGTTGGCGTATGCGTATCGAGTTGGCAAAGCTTCTTTTAAAAAATCCTGACGTTTTACTTCTTGACGAGCCTACCAACCATTTGGACATCGAATCTATTCAGTGGCTTGAGGATTTTATTCGTGAAAGTTCCAAGGCTGTGGTTGTGATTTCTCACGACCGCAAGTTTGTTGATTCTATCACAACCCGTACTATTGAGGTGACAATGGGTAGAATTTACGATTACAAAGCGTCTTATTCTCAGTACCTTGAGTTGAGAAAAGAGCGTCGTGCCCAGCAGCAGAAACAATACGAGGAACAGCAAAAGATGATAAAAGAAACTCAGGATTTTATCGAACGTTTCAAGGGAACATATTCCAAGACGCTACAAGTACAATCCAGAGTCAAAATGCTTGAAAAACTTCAGATTATAGAAGTTGACGAAGAAGACACAAGCTCGTTGCGACTTCGTTTTCCGCCGTCTCCGCGTTCGGGACAATATCCTGTAATTGCTGAGGGTTTGGGTAAAAGTTTCGGTGACAAAAATATATTCAAAGATGCTTCTTTTACAATAGAACGTGGCGAAAAAGTTGCATTTGTCGGCAGAAACGGTGAAGGTAAGTCAACTCTTGTAAAATGTATTATGAACGAACTTGAGTTTGACGGCAAACTTCAGCTCGGTCACAATGTAAAAATCGGATATTTTGCTCAGAATCAGGCATCTTTGTTGGATGAAAATCTTACTGTTTTTCAGACAATTGACGATATTGCGAAAGGTGATATCCGTACAAAAATCAAAGATATGTTGGGCGCGTTCATGTTTTCGGGCGAGGCTATCGAAAAGAAAGTGAAAGTATTGAGCGGCGGCGAACGAACCCGTCTTGCTATTCTTCGACTTTTGCTCGAACCTGTTAACTTGTTGATTCTCGACGAACCTACCAACCATTTGGATCTCAAGACAAAAGACGTTTTGAAACAAGCGCTTCAAGAGTTTGACGGTACATTGATTTTAGTAAGTCACGACCGTGATTTTCTTGACGGTTTGGTAACAAAAGTTTACGAATTCGGTCATCACAAAGTGAAAGAGCATCTTTGCGGTATTTACGAATTTCTTGAAACCAAACGTATGGAAAATCTTCATGAATTGGAACGCAAAACAAAATAAATTCTATTCATTTTTTGTATATTTGATTAAAAACAAAAAAGCCGGTAACTTTTACATTATCGGCTTTTTCTTTTAACAAACTATCATAAACAAAAATTTAAAATTCTTAGTCTTTGAAATAATCAACTGCATCACGCAAGTTTTCTGCCTGTGTAGCTAAATCGTCTGCACTGGCAGCAAACATCTCCGATGAATTGGCATTATTTCTGACAACAACATTGAGCTTTTGGATTACTTCGTTAATCTGACTTGCTCCTACATTTTGTTCTATGCTGGCGTTTGCTATCTCTTTTACCAAAATATTCGTGTTTTCTACTTTCGGTAACGCCTCTTTCATAGCATTGTCGGCAGCGTCTGAAAGTGATAATCCCTTCTGAGACATCTCGTTGATTTCGTCGGCAGCTACTTTGGAGTGTTCCGCAAGTTTTCTAACCTCACTTGCTACTACTGCAAATCCCTTGCCAGAATCTCCGGCGCGAGCTGCTTCTACTGCGGCATTTAGTGCTAAGATGTTGGTTTGAAATGCGATATCATTTATTATTGATATTTTTTCTGAAATAGATTTGTTGGTGTTTACCAAATTGTTGATACATTCAACTACTTCGCTGAACTTGTTGTAAGCATCTTGAGAAACTTTGTTGGTAGTTTCGGCATTGTGAGTATTTTGCTCTATATTGCTTGACATCTCTTCCATTGTAGCTGAAAGTTCCTCAATACTAGAGGCTTGCGATGACGATCCTTGCATTATTTGTTGCGAAGTTGCATTCATTTGCATACTTGCAGTTGCCAAACCTTGTGCACCGGATTTTATGGTGTTAACAATTTCCGAAAGTTTGAAACACATCTCTTGTAAATCTTGACTCATAATACTAATTTCGTCGTTGTTTCCAATATCAAATTTTTGTTTGAGATGTCCTTCCGAAACGCTTTTTATTATTTGGGATAATTTGGTCAACGGTTTTTTCAGAACTTGGTCGAGACATTTATTTACTGCAATTATGATTATTGTAATAATTATAATTAGTGCAAATATCATTCCGACCAAAACGCGTTGTGCATTGGCTTTCAGTTCATCATCCGGAATTATACTACACATCGCCCAACCGGGAGTTTCTTCTATCGGGTGAGTGTGTGCCAAATATTGTGTTTTGTTTTTGGTATCGTTGATATAAAATTGTACGCTTTGATTATTTTCAACAGCATTTATTATTTCTTCCATTCCGTCCATTCCGTTGTTAGTCATGTCACGTAATGTAATATTTAATACATTTTCGTCGCTAATATCGCCTATTATTCTTGTTTTTTCGTCAACAATCCATGTTTTAGCGTTGTTTCCGTTTTTAAGATCTAACAAAATATCTTTCATTACGTCCAGACTGATATTTGCTGCTAAGATACCGATAATTTCTTTCTTTAAATTTTTTAGCGGTACAGCAATTGTGAATTTTTTCACTCCGGTAGATTTTGAGTAATCCGGACTTGTTATTGCATATTTTTCCTTGTTTATAAATATTTTTTTGTAATAATCACGTTCTTTTACGTTTCGACCTGCCCATCCTTTGCCGGCTATATAATAATTGCCGTCAGGGTAGACTACATACATCAACGAATAAAATTTGTTTTGTTCCGATATTATTTTATTCAGAACTTCATTATATTCGTCTGCATTCATGGAGTTGAAGCAACTATTTTGGGCTATGGATTCAAGATTTGTTCGTATAGAAATAATTTCTTTTTTGATTTCTCGTGCGATGTTTTTAGAAATCTCATTTTGAAATTCTTCCGTTATCTTGCGTTGTGACTCAATATTCATTTTGTAACTAATTGTCATTGTTACGATTAGAATAATTGATACCACTGGGATGATAAGTTTTAGAATTTTAAACTTTATAGAATGAGTATTTTCCAACATGATGTGTCTGTTTTAGTTGTTACTATGTTGTTTTAAAAAACTCAAATGCCAAAATCATGCAAATCTATTGACATTTGAGTTATTTTTTTATTTATTTTTACAACTTTTTTTATTCTTCAGTTGTTTTTTCTGTTGTGGCATTCAAATTTTCATTGGTTTTATTTGAATTTTCTTCTTCTTTGATTTCTTTACCCAAATAACCCGGCATATTTATACCTGCGCTTTTGAGTACGTCGTTCAACGGAGGAAGACTGCCCAACATTCCTGATAAGAAGTTTGCTGTACTTGATTTGCCGTTGTTCATCGAATCCCAAACCGTAACCTTGTCAATCTTGAGATTTTGAACAGCCTCGGTTTGCATTTTTACGATGTCTGTTATCTTGTTGGCAATCATAAGTTTAACTGCTGCATCAGAATCGTTGCCGGCTGATTTTACCAAAGCATTGAAACCGTCTGCCTGTTTTTGCAAGATTTCCATCATACCTTTTGCTTTTGCTTCCATCTCGTAGTAAATTGAGTCTGCATTACCTTTGGCAATTCTTCTGATTTTTTCAGCTTCTGCTTCTGCCTCAATTTCAATGCGTTTTCTTTCAATTTCTGCCGGCACGATGATATCGGCTTCTTTTGACGCTTTTTCACGTTCAGCACGCGCAATTTCGGCTTCTTTTTGTGCAGTGTAAGATTCTTTAAGTGTTTGAGCTTCATTGATTTTCTCAGCACTTACTGCCAATTTTGTTGCTTCGGCTTCGGCTTTACGCCTTGCAGCTTCGGAATTTGCAATTGTGATTTTTGCGGCGTTTTCACCTTCTATCGCTTTTGAATTTTTCTGTGCAATTTCAACACGCTGATTTGTTGAAGCTTCTGCCTCACCAATTTGTCTTGCTGCTTCAGAATTCGCGATTGTGATTTTTGCCTCGTTTTCACCCTCAATTGCTTTTGAATTTTTCAACGCGATTTCTACACGTTGATTTTTCAATGCTTCAGCTTCACCAATCTGAGCTTCAGCGAGTTTGGCTGCTGTTTCAATACGTTGAACTTTTTCGTGTTCTGCGATATCAATTGCTCCAAGTCTTTTTTGCTCGGCAATTTTTACTTGTGCTTCCTTGTTGGCTTTTGCTGCGGCTTCTTCACCGAGGTTTGCGATATAATTACTTTCGTCTGTGATATCGGTGATGTTTACGTTGATTAAGTTCAAACCGAGTTTTCTCAACTCAACATCCACTGCGTCAGATACTTTCTGAGCAAAAGTAATTCTGTCGGCATTGATTTCTTCAATATCCATTGTAGCAATTACAGATCTCAACTGACCTACAATTATATTGTGTGCCAAATCTCTGATATTGTCCATTGGCAAGCCGAGCAAACGTTCTGCTGCATTGGTCATTATGGTTGTTTCACTGCTATTGATTCCAATTGTAAAAATACAAGGTACATTTACACGAATCTGCTGTTTTGACAATGCGTTTCTCAGGTCTACATTGATTGAAATCGGTGTTAAATCCAAATAATTGTAATCCTGAATTACAGGCCAAATAAATGCGCCGCCGCCGTGAATACATTTTGCAGTTTTGTCACCTAATTTGCCTTTGCCTACTTTTCCGTAGACTACCAAAATTTTATCAGACGGACAACGTTTGTATCTCTTTACAAACCAAGCGATTATTACAAGTATTAAAACCGCTATTACCATAACTGATGTAAATACTCCTTCCATAATTAAAATTTATTTTATTGTGTTTGTGTAAAAAAAATTACATATTTATTTTTCTGTAATTTCCTTGTATTCAGCTTCTTGCTGTAATTCGATTCGCCTTCTTACTAAAAGTGTTTCATCATCTTTTATCGAAATTACTTCTATCGGCTCGTTGATACCGATAGCCGAACCGTCTTCGCTTGATGCGTAATACGTTTTGTATGAGTTGTTTACAACTATTTCTATCTGACCTTTTCCGTTTTCCGGTATCGGCAAGTATACTTTGCCTACAGAACCGATAGTTTTTTCCATTGTAATACTGCCGTCGTATTGCAATTTCATCAAATTTGCAAGTACAAAAGCAACTACCAGCATTACGATTATACCGCTTAACAATGATAAAAATATTACAGAAGCTATTTGCATTCCGGTATTCATTGCAGCCAAACCGCTCCATGAACCTCCGATTATAAATGCTAATATCGACTTGAAACTCAGTAAGTAAGAACTGAATTCCACACTATCGCCGCTTATATCTGTATCGCCGTCGTGTCCTGCATCCGAGTCGCCGCCAACCATGCTGATTATAAACATCAGTAAAAACAGCAGTGTAGAGCTGCAAGCCGCTATCCAATACATCTTGTTGATGTTGGCTAAGCCATTCCACCACAATTCGAGATTTTCCATTTGTGTATACTTAATTTGTCTCCACAAATAAAAATAATTATTGCTGTCCGACAAAAATTACATAACCATCAAGCATAGCCCCTGCACTACCATGTAGGGGTATTTTTTTACCTATTGTTCCAAAAGTTATTGTTAGAACTGTATTTTCAGCTGCGTGTCGAAAAGTTTCCGATTAA
>JAFXZT010000088.1 GCA_017541145.1 Bacteroidales bacterium
GGCAAAGAGACAATCGGGTCCTTTTCCAAAATCTTCTGGACAAAACCGTGCACATGGATTAGCTGGATTTTCAAGTCGGATTCAAGAAGCTTCGAGAACTCCTTCTGCTTTCCGATTTCTGCGATGCAAAGTTCCGCAATCTTGTTCTTCGTCTCGCGACTCATCACCGCGACAAGCTGCTTGCTGATTTGCGGAGCGATGTGCCCCCATGTTTCGTGGTCGCCACGTTCCACCTCCAGGATAAACCATCTGTTTCCCTTGAAATCCACAATGATGCCATCGGGAACAGTCCCCTTGCCACCAGAAGTGCGAATCAAACTTTTCGGCAACAAGATGGAATAGTCGCCGAAGAGAAGCTTGAAGTTGTCAACAACAACCTTCTCGACCTCTTCTTCGGTCTTGAATTGAACCTTGAAATAGAATGTACCAGTGGGAGTGAAAAGCATGAAAAACCTTTATACTTTGATTTTAGGAGCTAACTTTTCTAATTGAATTGCAATATCTTGTTTCATCTTTGTCAAGGGCCTTTTTAAAATATCTCTTGGATCTCTATAATATCCATACAAAAAACGATATAGGAAATCATTATCAACCATTAAATCATTAGGTAATGATTTTTTCAACATATCTAAATAAGAAACTCCATTAGACACCTTTTTCCAAAACATTTCCTCAACTTCATACTTAAACGGCTCATACACTTCTTCAATATGAAAAACATCATAATTTTTTACAGTTGTTTTAAAGTGAATTTTCAAACAGTCCATCTGATGTGTTTTTGCATAATTAATGGCATCTTCTTCACTAAGAAAAAAATTAAATGGTGATGAAACATTACTTTCATTTGTAAATAGATTAAACGGAATATCATCATCACTTTTCCACAAATTACAAAAATTACAGCTAGGTTGTAAATTAAAAAAAGAAATGCTCAAAAAAGGATGTTTTGACTTGGGCCAAAAATGATCTAATTGAAATCGACCCTTATTATCTATTACAACTTCATTTTTCTCATCCTTAACAATATTTCCATATTTATCCTGTTTTACCAAATGGCTTGTTGAGATAAATTCAGAATTGCAATAGACGCAAGTATTTATTTTTAATTTTTCGAGATACTTTGGATAAATATATCTCCTAATATCCGAATAATGCAAATAATACGTAATCCATTCATGAAATAGACGATTCGATTCGCCGATTTTGATTTCCATATTTAAATCATAATCACGTAACTTAAAAAAAATTTTCTTTTCAACCATTCCAAATTCTTGAGGTTCTATAACTAATAAAGTTTTTCCTAAAAAATTATCCTTTGCTTCCAACATTGACTGAATAGATCTGACATAACCCATTAAAATGCAACTATTGGGTAAATGAGATTTCAATAAAAAATCATATAATTTTTTCATACCTTTTTTTATGCTTGTTAAATATTCAGCTCTAACTTCTTTTTCATATTCAACAGCAATCTGTCTAATAACAGAATCAATCTCTATCTGGTGCATTTATACACCCCTTTCTTTTCTTAATAATAACAACAAGCACTCTTTAACAATGGGTTCACTAATAACATCAGAAATAAATATTTTCGCCTTTTCAACATTCCAATAATAATCCTCAGGCCTCCCTGATTTTATAAAAGAAACTAAACTTTCTATTTTTTCTTGAGCATACGCACCAATAAATCCTTTTTTCAAGAAAAAAGTATTCTTGACAAGATCATTTAAATTCGCCCCAAATGTTTTTTGATCTTTATTTTCTTTAGCAACGCCCTCATCTAGATATAACAAGCGCGAATCTAAAATATCTGACAATAAAAATGGAGAATGCGTAATAAAAACAACATTAAACATTGTCATTGGATTTTTTTCTATAAGAGTATTCAACGTTTTTATTAATCGATTTATAAAAATACGCTGAAATTCCATATGAAAACATAATTCAGCCTCATCAAAGACCAAATTAATATTTTGGTATTTAATTCTATTCTCAGGAACAGACAATAAGTTTCGTATATGGTAAAAATGCGTCGAAATCGTCTGAAACATTTGATGCTCTCCCGAACTCAGATGAGCTAAATCAATACCTTTTTTATCACCTTTTTTCAGAAAAACATCATACTTAAAAATACGGGGCGGCAAGGTATTAACAATATCATCAACACTCAATAATTTTGACTCAAAATATGATTTGTATTTTTTATAATTAAAGCCATTTTTACCATCAACCCAAGCAATATTTTTTTTATGGGAATTTTGCCGCAAAAAATGAACAACTTGTTTTATTTTCGTTGCGATATGAGAAGGATCTTTATCTATGGCACAACACAGAGCCATGAGATTTATCTTTCGCACTTCAATATTTTCATCAAAAATAGATTGTTTCTCCCCTTGTCTAAAATCATGATATACATCATATAATCTAACAATCTTCTCTAATTTTTGCTTTAAATATAACAACGCGATTCTTTGACTTTTAGGACTTGCTTTTGCATATCGCGAATCATATTCCCGTTCATATTCCCGACGCCGTTTCTTATATTCAGAATTATATGTCCAAACTTCAATACCAAAAGAAATCATAATCACACTAATTTCACTTTCACAATTTTTAATTTCAGCGTCAACTTTTCTTAAAATTTCGATAAGGTTTTTTACATTAAATTTTCTTTTTATGTAGTCTTCATCTAACACATAACGTATATCATCCAATTCATAATCATCAAAAAAAGGAACACCCTCATTATCAGCATCAATTAATTGAGCGATAATACGATATTTGGACAATTCAAGTTCATTTTCCATATCAATCGAGCCTTTATGTCTATAAGGGTTCAATACAATCGAACGAACATAGCCGTCATTTTTATGAAAGATGCTATTAATCCAAATTTTCTCTTTATTATCATTTTTATCTCTATTCTCATCCCACGAATATCCATAACTATTAACATTCCATGAAAGATCATCTTTCTTTTCATCATGATTATAAACATGCGTAGGACATTTATAGTTAGACGGAATGAATGACTGTATAGAATAATTAGACACTATTGTATAAAAAAATTGTTTTGCAATATTACTAATACAAGATACTTCACTAGACCAGTCAAAATCCTTTATAGTCCTTAAGTCATTTAATTGAAACAATTCTACATTCTCAAAAGGGACTTTGTCTGTTTCTCTTTTTTGAAAGAAAACCTTATCTTTGTCACACTGAATCTTATACTCAACATTTTCTATGGAATAATACAAACTAGCTTCAACATCATCTACAAAACACAAAGATTCCGCACCACTTCTATCATGACTGCGTTCAAACATGTAGGAAAAATTATTAATAATGATATACATCAAGTCCAAAATTGAACTTTTACCACTGCCGTTCAAGCCAACAATCGCTTGAATGTTAATATTTTTCCCATAAAAATTTGGAAGTTTATTCTGAATAGAACGCTCATTCCTAACCAAATTTTCAGAAAAGTCATCCTGAATGTAGTAATCGTTAAAAAAATATCTTCTAGAAGACAAATTCTTATAAAGGTTTTTATTTCTTTCTTCTGCAGGAACATTTATTTCAAGGCAATTAATACTAAAACTCATTTTGACTCCTTTATGCATCCCAAACAGGGATTGTAGTAATGTTTCGAATTTCTTCTTGGTTTACAACAAAAGCTACGCTATATCGAGCTCGCGTAATTGCGACATATAATTTCGCTCTTGTTTCATCCTTTAAACGAGTACTCGTGTTTGCTAGCCATGTTATCATGTCTTTAGTCGGATATATTAAAACGCGATCAAAAGACTTTCCCTTAGATATGCCCATGTTATAAAAAGATTTATCCTTTAGAAACATTTTGTTTTTTCGATTCCAAATCAACTGAATCGCGTCATATTTTTCAAGATATGCACTTATATCATCTTCTTTCACAAGAAAAATACCTTGATGTTCAATATCAACAGGATGGCATTCACTACAAGAACAAGGCTCTGTTTTAGGAAATTCTCCCTGATACAATAACGATGAAAAATCACAAATCGCTTTATTGTTTCTATGAGACTTGTTTAAAATTTCTTTGTCAATTTCAATTTTTAATTTTTTTGGACATTGGTTTAAAAAGAGCTCAATTTTCCCATTACGAAAACTTGAATTTTTCGTTTCCCAATGTGTATAATATGTAACCTGTCTGGGATCACCAACTAAAATAATATTCGACGATGATGCCATTAGAATTCTTACCAAGTCCAAATCATATCCAGCTAAATCCTGTACTTCATCAATATAAATTGTTGAATATATTTTTTCTAACCGCTGAATTACAGCGTCATTTGATCTCTCACATGCACGGCAAACAAATTTCGCAATTTTATCGGAATATATTTTATGTTCTCTAGTAAAATAGTGTTCAAAAAATTCTTCATCTTCACTATATGGCACCGATTTCCCTTGAAAGGTATATTTTATGCCGCTTTTTTTTGTTACCAGTAATAAGCCTTTAACTTCATAATCAAACATTCTGTCATCAACACAGCCTTGATACGGTCGAACACCATGCTCCAATAAAAAGGAAAACCACGTTTGCACAACAATATTTTCAGGAATGAATCCTTTTTCTTTGATTATTTTCTTTTTGATTTCAGCTTCATTTTCCGTAGTAAACGTTGTTATTAAGACTTTTTCTTCAGATTTCAAAGCCTCTCTAACGATATACGTTGTTTTTCCTGCTCCCGCTGCAGCTATTAATAGTAAATTTCGTTTCATGCATTTTTTTCCATAATCCAATCTATAGCTTCATCTATGTAGTTTGGAATTATAAATTGCTCCGAAGACGTAAATGATTATTCCAGAGCGGCGGAGCCGCCAGTCCGGAGAAGTGAGAGCCACTAGTCCGGCCTGACGGAGCCACCTGTTTTTTGCCCTACTGGGCTTCCGACGGGTTCAACCCATACACTTCCCTCATGGACTTGTCAACCGACTTGTCGATGTA
>JAFXZT010000089.1 GCA_017541145.1 Bacteroidales bacterium
CCGCGTCGCGGCTACGATGAAAAAATCAAAATTGAATTAATTTAAAATGTGTTTCGTATTCCACAATCCGTGGGTTCGCACCCACGGCGATAATCAATCGCCGCGCCGCGGCTTACATTGCAGTGGATGGCATTTTGATTATAAAAGAGTAAACCACGGATGTGGTGTTTGAATTTCGACGTGGGTGCAAACCCACGGCACACGACATACAGCATACGGCATACAGCACATAACGAAATATAATATTCATTCACGCCACACCTCAGCTATAGATATAACATCAATATCGCAAATATTACAACAAATATTCGTCGTGGGAAAAAATTAATTCATATTTTTTGGAAAAGGAAGTCGGATTTTATAAATTTACATTTATTAAAATCACTGTAAAATGAAAAGTTGTAGAATTACTGTAATGAAAAGATGTTTTCATGAAGAGTTGGCTCGTAAATATGAAAACCCTATTGAACATGCTTGCGATGTTCAAGAAGGTGATATTTTCGTATCTGAAAATGCAGAATGTCCAACGGGGATGTGTCAAGCGGCTTGGCTGTCGCTGCAACCGTTTGTGATGGCTCTCGCTAATGGCGCGGAAAATTTTTATGACGGTTGGATGAAAAATCCGAAATCTGCTATGATTTCGTGTAATGACGGATTCAGACCGGTAAGTTTTTTGGTGGAAGTTATTGAAAATAGTTGAATATTTAGAGGTCAATATCAATATTTTTTCAAAAAAAGGAGGGGCGAAATGCTAAAAAACATAAAATTAACACACACTAAATAATAATTTATTATATTTGCCATGTTTGATATATTAAATCGTTATATATTAGACAACTATGGATAATTAAATAACAAAATAAATTTATTTTCATCCAAAAATATGAGAATAAATTTGAGATAAAAATTTAAAAAAAATCAAAAGAAAAACGAATATATTTAAAGATAAAAAAAATAAAACCGTATGGAATTCTACAACCGGAAATATCAATGATATTAATCCGAAAAGAATTCTACTTGGACTGTAACTTACTCATAATCTACTCAATGACGTCATAATAGAGGTAAAAAAAACTGAAATTAATGACGATGTTTTGATTTTAAAAAAAACAAATAATTAACTAAAAAACTATTATGAAAAAAAATATACCTTGGTTAAAACTAACTGGAATTGTTGCCGGAATAGTAACTGCTACCAGCGGACTTTATGCGTTGGAAAACAGCGGGAAAACCACAACAGATGAAAATACTATCGTTGTTGGGACAAACACTTATACCGGTTTTCTTCCTTTCGTATACCTAAACAACGGATTAGCACCTAATGAAGATTGTATTTTGTTTAAAGAATATGGTCTTAAAATGGAAATTGTAATTCAAAATGATTTTGCTGAAGGACGAGAAGCATTCAAAAAAGGTGATATTGACATAATTTACTGTACGGCAGACGCTTTAGGTATAGAGACTTCGGAAGATCCTCAGATGAAAGATGCAAAATTATTTAGTATTTGCAATTGGTCGAGAGGTGCAGACGTGTTGATTGTCAACAAATATATATCGACGGTAAAAGACTTGGTTGGCAAAATAGTAGCATGTTCAGAAGGGACGGCAAGTAATACATTGCTTATAAACATATTGGAATCCAACAACATCGACTACACTCAAATAAATATTTCAGACAGGACAGCCTCCGACAAGGTGAATATGAAAATTGTAGAAAACGGTAAAGAGGCGGCTTTGGCATTCAAAAATAAGGAATGCGATGCGGCAGTAGTTTTTTCTCCCGATGATCAAGATATTATAAAAATGGTTCCGGATGCAAAAGTACTGGTTTCTACAAAACAGGCATCTAATATTATATGTGACGGTTTGTTAGCCAAAAAAGATTGGCTTCAAAAGAATAATGAAAATGCTAAAAAATTTGTTTCGGCACTTTTGTACGCAAATTCGCAGATGAATACCAATGAAAATACTGTAGCTGAAGCGGCTAAATTGTTTGCCAAGCTGTACAAAACAGATGAAAAATCAGCAATAAACGGTTCACACAATATATATTATGTAACTCTGGAAGATGAAGCTAATTTTTTCGGAATTACAAATTTTACCGGATTGAAGGGTGCTGAGCTATACACAAAGATATCAAATATATACAAAAACCTACATCTTTGTAAATCGCCGGCGGCATGGAAAAATGTTTCCGACCCCACAATTATTGAGGAACTTTGGAACGAACCAGAACTTGTAAAAGGCGATCAATCAGCAGAAAAAACAATGGAATTTGATATTCCGACGTTGGCCGACAAGGATAGTAAAGTGATTTCTACCAAAAGTATTTCTATTGAATATGATATTAACAGTGTAGAACTCAACGACGAAGCCAAAAAAGCAATTGACAAGGAATTTGTAGAAATTGCCCAAAAATTTTGCGGTGCAAGAATACGTATTGAAGGTAATACTGACAACACCGGAAACGCAAACTACAACAAAGAATTGTCAATAAAAAGGGCAAATGCCATAAAAGATTATCTTGTAGACTCTTATCATTTTAATCCGAACAGATTTATTGTAGTGGGCAACGGAGCCGAAAAAGCACAAAATGCCGGTTCTATAGGTCCTGATTCTCAATACAGAACAACGAATTTTTCATTGATTGGTGATTGACAATGAAAAATCCTCCGTATTATTTTTCTAAATCTACGGAGGATTTTTTGTATTTAATTTCATCAAGAGTAAGAAAAGTCAAAAAAAAAAATACAGCAATTTTTTTGTAGGTTCTGAAAGTAGTTATTAAATTTGCGGCGAATTTTTAGGAAAACAATATTTTAAATTAATGGGCTGCAAATTGAAACATCTTAAGATACTTGCTGCGATATTATGCACTTTGCTTACGGTATTTGTACCTGTAGCAAAGGATTATCATGTCGCAATGCATTGTAGTAATGATGTTTCAATCAATACGATAACAGAAAAATGTCCTATTTGCGATTTTGAATTTTCAAATTTTGAAAATAGTGAAAATATAGAAATTCCTGTTACCGTACAGCCGATTGTAAGCCTTTATGTCCCATCAAACATCGGACAAGTTTATGTGTCCGAACTCCCAAAAAATGTAATTCGCGGTCCGCCTGAGGTATAAAAAAAGAAATAGTTTTTTATCCTAACACATTATTTTTTTCAAACATGCGAACAAAAGCTTATGGGCTTGTATTGTGCCTTGGGCTTGCTGTAAACGTGTCAGCACAAGAGATAGAACACGAAACAGTAACCGTAAAGGATAACAACAAGACCAAAAATATGAACGTTGCGCAATCGATAGAAAGTGTTGACAACGGATTCATAATGAAAAATATAGGCGGAAGTTTAGGCGAAAGTCTGGAAAAAATACCGGGCGTATCGTCAATCACCATAGGCTCGTCGCAAAGCAAACCTGTAATTCGCGGACTCGGATTCAATCGCATAGCAGTAATCGAAAACAATGTAAGGCACGAAGCCCAACAATGGGGAAGTGACCACGGATTGGAAATAGATCAATACGCTGTAGAAAATGCGGAAATTATAAAAGGTCCGTCGTCGTTGGAATACGGTTCAGATGCAATAGGCGGAGTATTGAAAATCAATACATTGAAAGTTCCGGCAAAAAATTCGCTATCCGGCGATATAAAATTTACCGGGAAAACAGCGAACGGATTGTTATCCGCATCAACCTCAGTATCAGGCAGAAAAGAGTCAATATTCTTCACATTGAAGGCTACAGCTCAGGATTATGCAGATTACAAGATACCAACAGATTATGTAAATGTGTATTCCTACAAAATTCCGCTGAATGATCACAGACTGAGAAATACGGCAGGCAAAGAATATGACTTTTCGTTTTCGACAGGTTATATCAAAAATTCGCAAAAAATCAGATTCACAATTTCAGATGTAATGATGGAAGGCGGATTTTTTGCCAATGCTCACGGATTGGAACCCCGCAATGTTGACGAAGAATATTACGATAAAAGCAATCGCGATATACAACAACCGTCACAAAAAGTGAATCATCTGAAAACAGCTTTGCAATACGACAAATGGTCAACTTATTGCAACTTAGCAGTTAACATCGCTTATCAACACAATAAACGCGAAGAGTACAGCCAATATGTAAGTCACGGATACATGCCAACGGTATGCCCCGAAGACTACAACGGAAATCCCGATATAGAGTATCTTTATGACAAAAATACTGTATCGGCAAACGTTACAGCAACATTTCCGCTAAAATACGGGAATCTAAAAATGGGAACAAATTCAGAATTTCAACACAACCGCATAGGCGGAAGATGTTTCATAATTCCGGAATACAAAACACTGACATTCGGGATGTTCACATCGATAGATTATCCGATTGGGAATTGGCTTAACTTGCAAGGCGGTGTAAGATATGATATCGGAAAAATCAAAACATATGAATACAAAGATTGGTTTGCATCAAAAGGAGAATATCTTGAAAGAGCCGAAAACTTTGACAAGAGATTCAAGGATTTTTCGTTTAGCAGCGGAATAGCCGCCAAAGTGCAAAAATTCAATTTCAAAATAAGTGCAGCCAAAGGATTTAGAATGCCGCTTGCCAAAGAACTTGCAGCCAACGGTGTCAATTATCACAGTTTCAGTTACGAAGTTGGAAACAGTAATCTCAAAAGCGAATCGTCGTATCAACTTGACGGCGAAATCAATTATCTATCAAGGCTTTGGAGTATTACATTGTCGCCGTTTGCAGGATATTTTGACAATTATATCTACCTAAATCCTACGCCAAAATTCGACCGGTATTACGGCAACGGAAACCAAATTTACAATTATACACAATGTAAAGTTTTCCGTTACGGAGGCGAAGCTGATGTAAGACTAACGATTGACAACAGATTTGTACCGTTTCATCATTCAAAAATAGAATTAGTTTTAAACGGTGAATATCTCAACTCGAAACAATTAAGCGGAGACAAAAAGGGATATTCATTACCATTTTCACCGCCGGAAACATTTGGTTTTGAAACCACGTACACACGCCGATTGAAAAATGCAGACAAAGAAGTTAAAACCAAAGTAAAAGAAATTTCATGCGGTTTTGACGTGAAATGTGCTGCGAAACAGACAGATATCGTTCCGCCGGAAAATCCGACTAACGGATATCAAGTATATTCGGTTTCCGCAACGTTGACTTCTCAACTTTTCGGACACGAAACTGCATTGTCTGCAAGGATAAGAAATATATTCAATACGGTTTACTACAATCATACAAGTTATTACAGACTAATAAATGTTCCGGAACAAGGAACAAATGTTGTAATCAATTTAACATTTAAATTTTAAAACAAACAATTTTATAAAATTAGAAAATACCATGAAAAAATTATATATCATTATTATTACACTTTCGATGTTGACATTTGCTGCATGTAGCAAAGACGATGAAAATGAACCGGATACAGAAAAACCGGTAATCGACCTCACAATGGAAGGCACAACACCACAAAACGGTACAGTTTTGCATTTTGGAGAAGAGTTTACAGTAAAATTCCGACTTACAGACAACCAAGAACTTGGAAGTTACTCGCTCAACATCCACAACAATTTTGACGGTCACTCACACTCTACAGAAGAAGGTGAAGAAGAAGAACATCATCACGACGAGGAAGAACATCATCACCACCACGACGGAGACGAAGAAGGCGATGCATTCTACATGTCAGAAGATTATGAAATTCCCGCAGGCAAAAAAGAATACATTGTAAATCAAACAATTCTGCTTCCGGAAACATGCGAAGACGGTGACGAATATGCTGAAGGAAATTATCATTTTATGATTAGTGTAACCGATCAAGCCGGATTTTCATCGTTCAAAGCTTTTGAAATCAAAATAGAGCATCACGAACACAATCACACAAAATAATTTTTTTAATTAGACTACTAAGTCCAAATCTGCGATATTTTTATCCGGATTTGGGCTTTTTTTTTAACGGATAAAACAGGAAAATATAAAAAGAAGTTACATCAAATCGCTTAATGAGAGCGAGTTTTGAATGTAACCGCTGTATTTGTTGGGTTTTAAACCAAAAGATGTTATCATCGTAAGACGGATAGATTTTACAGTTTTGGTTTGAGTGAGAAACTGCTGCAATTTATTGTCAATATTTTTTTCATCGGCTTTTGTCAGTTCATATTCTGTGCGGTAATATTTTAATTCACAGAGATTTACTGTCTGATCAGCGCGATCAATCAAAAGGTCGATTTGAGAACCGTTGTCACCTTTGCTAAGCCACGAGCACACTTTGCTCTGAATTCCCGCTATGCTCAAAGCCTTTTTGATTTGCGCGGTGTGGTTAAGACACAGAATTTCAAACGCATAGCCGCTCCATGCATTGTATTTGCCGCTGTTGAGAGAATGTGTCCAATATTCTTCGTCCTGATAATTATTATATGCAGCAAAATGAATATTGAAATTAATAAATGAGTCCACCAACTGATACAAAACAGTTCGCTTAGCACCGTCAAAAGGCGTGTAACTACGTATAAATCCGCACTGTTCAAGTTCTTTTAGCATTGTAGTAAAACGTGCATTATTTTGAAGTTTCGTACTTTCAAGCAGTTGCGCACGAGTAAGACCTTTCATTTTTTTGCCAAGCGACGTAACAATAGTAACGTAATCCTCTGAATGTAAAAAAAGCGAGCGAAAAAGATTATCGGCTTCGTTGCGTAAATCTGCATTTTTTGCAAAAAACAACTTATCAATATTTTGCGCTACACTTAAAGTCTTGTCCATCAACGACAAATAATAGGGGACACCGCCAAAAACCATATAACAATCCGCAATTTCACGTACACCAAATGCGAATTTATTTGCATTAAAATATTCTTTGCACTGACCGATATTGAAAGGTTCGATGCATATTTGGTGAGTAACTCTGTTGTGAAGTCCTCCTCTACTGTTGATTAAATTATCAATCATCCAAGAAGTTGCACTACCGCAGACAATCATTTTCACATCGTTTTGAGCCGAACCCCAAAAATTCCAAAAATGTTCCAACGCTGCGATAAACCCCGAACGCGAAGTATCCATCCACGGCATTTCGTCGATAAAAAGAATTTTGGTTTTATGCGCAGAATTCTCCAACTGCCGCCTTAATTCATCAAATGCTTCAAGCCATGAATTTTGACGTTCCGCCTTTGGAAAATATTGTTTCATAGAGAGATAAAAATTCGTAAGTTGGTCGTTAATCCCAACATTTGCCACACCGGAAACGGCAAAACAAATTCTATTGCCTAAAACTTTACGTATAAAAAAAGTTTTGCCGACTCTTCTGCGACCATAAACAGCAATTAATTCGGACTTTCCTGAAGCAATATATTTTTCTAAAAGTCCTGATTCATAATCTCTTCCTATGAGTAATTCTTCCATAATCGAAATTTGAAATTTGCTGTAAAGGTACAAAAAAAACTCGTTTCAGCAAATTTCAACAACGAAAACTGCTGAAACGAGTAAAAAAAATAGCATTTCAGCAATTTTCAATAGCGAAAACTGCTGAAACGGGCAAAATAAAACTCGTTTCAGCAATTTTCAATAACGAAAACTGCTGAAACGAGTAAAAAAAATGGCGTTTCAGCAATTTTCATTTTTTTATATTGACATCTGATTATTTTAAGAGTAAAAAAATACGATTATTTTTTCTTGTCAATACGACCAACTGTAAAATCAACTTTTTTAAACGGCGGATTTATTTCGTAGGTAGAAAATAATGTTTCGGAATTTAATTCATTGGTAATTTCCTTAATAAGCGATGGAAATACATATTTATCTTGCTTTTCGTATGCGTATTTTATTACTTTTTGGATTTCACCCTTAGAATCAATAAGTTCAACGCGGTCTTTCATACAAGTTGTAATATTGTAATAATTGTAAAAAATTTTATGATTCAAATCTTCCAACTCAATTTTGAATAATCCGGCTTGAAACAAATCGTAATCACATATCAATTTACAATTATAACCCATTGACAGATAATGCGCTTCTTGCGGGAAAGCTGCTTTTTGTTTCAACACGTTGAACCGTGAAGAATCCACGTCTTCCATGCCATAAAGCATTGTAGAATCGTAAGCCTTCTCGCCGTCGAACGACTCTTTGTAATGAAAAACACGAATCGAATCCAAATGCAAGATATAATTTTCCAACAAATAATGATTCGGAATTTTGCGAATAATTCTGCCGTCTGCCTTGTATTGTACATCGTCCACAAGATAATCGTAAACAGCTTTATAATTGACTCCCAACGATTTAGGGCAATTATTAAGTCCGGTATGAGTTAGATAATCATTAAAAATTGATTCAATGCCAAATCCTTTTTGAAAAACATGCACTACTTCTTGATTCAATTTTATAATATCAAGTTCACGCTCTTTGGAAAGTTCAAGCAACGAACAATGCAACTGTCTTTGAAAACCGTTAATTACCAATGCGTTGCTACCATTTTGATTTATAGTTTTTATAAATGACAGCATTTCTGATTCGGTAACGGCATTTACATTTGCCTCAAAATTTGTAAAGAAATTTTTCTCAAAATTATAAAGCAACAAATATGAAGCAATTTCACAAGCAAAATCAGGAGACTCAAGTTTTGAATAAAAATCGGAAACTGTCTCTGATTTAGCAGTTTTCAACGATGTATCAATCAAATAATTTTCGCTTCTCGGATGATAAAGATGCGTAGTAAGATAACTGAAATTTCCTTCGTTTCTTGTACCTTCAAACGAATAGATGTCGTAATTATATGTAGAAAAATCTTTTACTTCAACATAATATTCACCGAATAGCAAATGCAAAGCAACTTTGTTGTAAACATAATTTTTCGGAGTTTTTTTACACAAGAAAAAATCTTTGTAAGAAAAAATCACATCTTGACTTGAACTGTCGTTGATAAAATATATTTTGTCAGAAGGTTTGATATCAACGGAAGAAGGTTTTGATTTGAAAACAACTTTTTGAGATTCGCCGAAATATTTTGTTACAAGTTCTTGAATTTCTGCAACATCCATCGACGAAATTATTGTTAACAAACATCTGTCGGGCGAAAAACATTTGCTCCTGAAAGTTTCGTAATCTTCTTTGCTGATATTATTCATGTAATCTTTTGAAAGCGGAGTACGACCGATTTTTTGTGTAGCGATGTCTGATATTTTTTTCTGAATATCGTTGGCAGAAAGGTTTAAGTAATTGATACGCTTTTGTTTATACTCATTGAAATCAACATTATAAGAACTGTTGCCGTAAATCACGTGCGACATAAATTCCAAAAGCGAATCAAGAGCTTGGTCGTGACTTACCATATTTTTTACAATTATCTCATCAGCAATAAGTTCCGACCCCGTAATGGCAGCTACAACAGATTTTATTCCGGGCTTTTTGTCTTCCTCAATATTTGCAACATCGGCAGTGAGACGGCAATTACAAAAATTGTATTGCGATGAAGTTACCACCTGAACTCTAAATCCGTTTGGCAATGTTAAAAGTTTATAGTTTTGAATATCGTTGAGAACCGTACTGACATTCTGAGCCAATACGATATTGCTGACTATCAATAATATAATAAAAGTAAAAAACTTTTTCATCACAATATTAATTTTTTTCAAACTATTATTTATAACGCAAAATGTAATTTGAGAGTGTAAAGATATTAAAACAATTTTTGCTGAGCAAATTGGTTATGAAATTCAGTTACTAAAAAATGTAAAGAAAAAATAAACAAGCCGACGTCCCGAAGAAAAACTTCCGAGCGCCGGCTAAACAAGTATAGTCGAGTTATAAAAGTAATACTAATTAAAACATCCCAAAAGTTAATCCCAATGTATATGTTAAACCGTTAAGACCATCGGTACTGATAATTTCTTTATCATTAGTAAACAAGGCATCATGATAATAATCATCATTATACATCCGCGAATTTCTATAATCGAGATTCATACCAACCATCATTCTGTAAGAAACTCCCGCAGAAATATGGAAATGTTTGAAAAGATTGAAATCGATATTTAAACCGGGCTGAAACAAAAAGAATCCGGAATGATCTTCTCTATAATATCTGTCGTTGTAATGATAATAATTGTGATCGTAACCATCGTAATAATCGCCTGACCAAACGCCGTTGGTATATTCAACACTTCCGCCACCGATTTTTATCGGCAATGAAAAATGTACAGGACTTGATGACATGAAAATTGGTTTGAAATATATACCGCCGGCACAAGACAAGAAACCGAATTTTTCGTTACCGAGCACCGGATCAGAAAATTCTTCTGTACCAAGACCTTCAATAAATCCGCCGAATGCAAAATTGTGATTTCTAATTGCGCCGAAATCGAAAGAAAATTCACCGGCACACATATCTTTTAATTGAGAAACTCCGCCATATACAGTACATTCAAAACCCCAATCGGCTTTTGAACCGTCTTTTGGACCAAAAATAGTCCTCTGATTTTCATCTTCTTGAGCGGTAGCAGCAAAAGAAACAAGCATCAAGAAGCCAAGTAAGAAATGTTTAATTTTCATTTTGAATTTTTTTATAAAGTTTGTTCTAAAGTTAAAAAGAAAACATTATCTTTGTTTTCCGAAAACATAGAAATACAATTATCGTTCCAATAGAGAAAAAGATTATGAAATATTTTTTAATAGCAGGGGAAGCTTCGGGAGATTTACATGCCTCAAACCTGATGTCACAGATAAAAAATGTAGACAAAAATGCAGATTTTATGTTTTTTGGCGGTGATCTCATGCAAGCGCAAGGCGGCAAGATGTTGCGACATTACAGAGAAATGGCGTATATGGGTGTAATAGAAGTATTAGCCAACATCGGTAAAATAAAGAAGAATTTCGAAATCTGTCACAAAAATCTGTTGGAATACAAGCCTGACGCTGTGATACTTGTAGACTATCCGGGATTCAATTTGAAAGTTGCGAAGTTTGCAAAAGAACACGGTTTCAAAACTTTTTATTATATTTCGCCCAAAATTTGGGCGTGGAAAAAGAAACGCGCTTTTACTATAAAAAAATATGTGGACAAGATGTTTGCAATTTTCCCGTTTGAAGTGGATTTTTACAAACAGTTTGACTACAAAGTTGATTACGTAGGCAACCCGCTTGTGGATGCTATGCGAAATCGCGAAAAGGATTTTGTTGACGAAAATGAGTTTCGTAAGAAATACAATCTCAACGACTTACCGATAATTGCATTAGTGCCGGGAAGTCGCAGAAGCGAGATTGAAAAACTTTTGCCGGAGATGATTGGAATACTTCCGCATTTCAGACAATATCAATTTATAATTACCGGAGCTCCGGGTATTGAGCATGATTTTTACAATAAATACACTCAAAATCAAAATGTTACGGTAATTTTTGATGACACTTATAATGTAATAAGAAATTCGGTAGCAGCTGTAGTAACTTCGGGAACTGCAACTTTGGAAACCGCGTTTTTGAAAACTCCGCAAGTGGTAGTTTACAAGATGAATTATATCAGCTACTTAGCTGCTAAAACTTTTGTAAAAATAAAATATTTTTCGCTTGTAAACATCATACTTGAAAGGTTGGCAGTAAAAGAATTGTTGCAGGCTCATCTCACGGATGATATCGTAAACGAATTGCAAAAAATTCTTCTTGACCAAACTTACAGACAGCGGATGTTGAAATCTTACGACGAAATCCAAACCATACTTGGCAACGAATCAGCATCGCTAAGAACTGCCGAAGTAATTTACAACGATATAAAAACAATTTAATTAAAATAAGTTCTCAACAGAAAAAGAAGAGAAACAATGGCCAATACAGAAAAAAGTTTATCAGAAATAAAGCCAAGCAATATTTTTGAGAAAAAACAAAGAAAAACCAAATTCGCATTGCTTGGAATTGCATTAGCAGCAGGCTTTATATTCAAAACGCCGATAACAGAAACAGCAAGTCAGTTTGCCAACTGGATAAACGATTCGATACAGGGTTCAATAATCGGATTCGGTATTATCGGAATTATTGCGTTTATAGCCAGCGACAAACGTGTAAGACGTTTGATAAAATACAGTTGGAACTCGCTCGTAAAAAAAATTACAAGCTTGTTTACTGAACTTGACCCCATAAAAATTCTTGAAAAATATGTTGAAGACCTTGATAATAATTACAGAGCTCTGGGCGAAAATATTTCAAAACTAAGAATACAAATCGACAGGCTGAAAGAAAATATCAAAGTAAACAACAACGAAATTATCCGCAGTCACAAACTGATAGCCGAGGCACAACGTCAAGGCCGTCCGGAAGTGGTAGCTGTTAACAGCAATCAAATCGGACGGTTGGACGCGCTTAACAAAAAATACGGTTCAATGGTAAGCAAATTGGAAGATTTAAACAGTGTATTAATAAAAATGCACACTTATTCTTCTTACAAACTTACCGATACCCGCAACGAAATCCGAATGAAAAAACAGGAATACAATGCAATATCAAGCGGATATTCGGCAATGCGAAATGCTCAAAACATCTTGCAAGGTAATTTCCAACAAACTGAACTTTACGACCGTGCTACTCAAGAACTTGCCGCCGACCTCAGTTTGAAAATTGCTGATATGGACAATTTTATGGCATTGTCGTCGGATGTATTCAAAGAAATGGATTTTCAAAACAGTATTTATCAAACCAAAGGTATGGAAATATTCGACAAAATTACAACCGAAGGCAAAGCTTTCCTTGATAAAATTGAATATTCCAAAGAATCTTATTTACCTCAAAACGACCCAAAAAAATAAATTATGAGAAACAAACAAATGCCGATATTACCTAAATTACTTATTTTCATTGTGATATTCTGTATTTTAGGTTACATCTACCATACATACAAAGTAGAAATATTCAGTTTATTCAAATAAAGACGCCCAAAAATCATGGAAGAAACAACCAAACAAACGGACAACGGATTTATCCGAACATTTACAAACGACAAACTGATAATAACGGTAATTGTCATTTATGCCATTTGCGTAATGATACAGGAATTTGACATCGAATCACCTGTTATTACGATGGTTGACGAATTTTGTACAGTAATATTCGTATTGGAAATGGTAGCGAAACACCTCAAATACGGATTCAAAGGATATTGGACACATTTTCAAAACGTATTTGACGGACTGCTTGTGTTGGCGTCTCTCCCATCGTTATTAAGTTACATAATGCCAACGCCTGACTTCTCGTTCTTGTTGGTACTCAGAACATTAAGAATATTACGAATATTCAAAATACTTCGTGTTTTCAAAGATTTGTCAACCATTGGCAAAAACTTTCTGAGTGCAATGACCAAATGTTCAGGACTTTTCGCAAGTTATGCAATTATCATCATGATTATTGCATTAATTTGCTGTTCACTTTACAAAACTGAAGCACCGGAATATTTCGGCGACCCGTTTGCGTCTATCTATTCTATTTTCAGATTGTTTTCGGTGGAAGGTTGGTACGAAATTCCGGACACAATTGCACAACGCATTCCCGGTTTTTCGGCTTCGTTTGCAAGATTTTTCTTTAGTATGTTGTTGATTTTGGGTGGAATTATCGGATTGTCACTTATCAATTCGGTTTTTGTTGACGAAATGGTATCTGACAACAACGACGATATGGAAAAGAAAATCGATGAAATGCAGACTAAAATCGATACTCTTGAATCGAAATTGGATAAAATTTTAAACGAATTGCAGAAAAAATAATTCTGCAATTCGTTTATTTATTTTTTATAATTAATGTTCAATACGAAGGCTATCCGCAACCATACGATTCATATAACTTTGAACGATGGCTTTCAATTGAATTTGCATTGAATCTACTTCCGGTAAATTACTGTCAACCAAATTGTTTTTAAGCAATGAATCTTGTTTGAACGCAAAAACAGATTTCAATGTACCATCTTCAGTCATCTGAATCATGTAATCGCCCTTGAAATACTGATAAAGTCCTGTCTGATAATTAACAGCCCATGTATCTTCGTCCTTGGTTTTCAACAAATCGATACCGTAAGCGATGTAATCTTTGCTGTAACCCAAATATCCCAAAACTGTCGGCATGATGTCAATTTGCTGTGCAATTGCTTGACGACGTTGCGGTTTGATTTCGCCGCTGGCATCATAAATAAACAATGTAATGGCATACAATCCTAAATCAGATTTGTAATAATCATGATCAGCCATATTGGTATGATCCGATGTGAAAACAAAAATAGTATTTTTAAACCAATCTTGCTCTTTAGCAGTATCGAAGAAACGGCGCAAAGCATTGTCGGAACAGCGGATACATTTGTGCAAAGGATTGCTGTCTTCGTCTACAAATTTATTTTTATAACGTTCAGGAATCGAGAACGGGTGATGCGAACTTGCTGTAAAAACCGAAGTCATAAAAGGCTGTTTGAACTCACTCATTTTCAGGGCGTAATACTGCAAAAATTCTTCGTCCCAAATTGCCCAATGACCGTCAAAATCGTCTTTCCCATTGAATCTTGGATCTTCACAATATTCTGTCATGCCATAATAATCGTCGTAACCTGTAGAACGTGCATAAGCTTCAAAACCCATGCTGCCGTTTGGCGCACCGTGGAAAAATGCAGTGTAATAACCATTGGTTTTCAATTCGTTGGCAATTCCGGACAATTTATTGAGAGAATACGGTGTCAAGAAAAAATGTTCAATAAAATACGGAATACTTGACAACGCGGACGGCATACCGTCAATACTTTTGCGACCATTAGCAAATGTATATTCAAAAGTTAAACTGTTTTCCATCAACGAATCCAAAAACGGTGTAAAACCTTTGTATGTCCCGTTATCAAGAGTTTTGTTGTAAAAACCGGTATATTCACGACCAAAACTTTCCAAAATAAACACCACAACATTTTTATTATTGATTGTTGCACTGTCATTTGCGCAGTGATACGGTGAGAAAATTTTGTCAACGTCTTCTTCAGGTAAAAACTGAGGATTTTTAAAAGTTCTACTCGAAATAGTTCTCAACAAACTGAAAGGCGTATTCAAAATCAATGAAGCTTCGCAAGGTCTGTTTACATATTTATTTGCATTACTGAGAGTTATAGGGCGAACATCAGCTGTAAAACCGCCTCTCGCACCGGCTACGCACAAACCGCTCATTGCAGCAAAAATCAAAACACAAGGAATATAATATTTAAGTTTTGAAGACGATGTCGGCAATGAAGTTTTACCTACGGGTTGCAGATACAATTTCCACAACATATAAATCAAACCAATCAACAACAAAACTAAATACCAATGTTTTACAAGTTCGAGCAAAAGAGTTCCGGCAACTGTACCACCATCGTTTCCAAATTCTTGAAAAACACTGCAAGTGGTTCGCTTGTTGGTATATGCAAAATATACAGAGTCAACAAGATTTATAAGCATTGCAATTGAATTTACAATGATATAATACCATTTAGCAATTTTGAGAATCACCGGATTGTCACGAACCGGCAAAGGCAAAAGTGTCAACAACAAATAAAACGCGTTTGTGTAAACAATTGCAGAAGTATCAAACATCAAAGCACCGATTGTAGCAGAACCGAGATCCAAATTTTCCCATCCTTCTGATAAAATCGACCAGTTTTCAAACAAAAAAGCGATACGACAAATGGTATAAGTGACATAAACCAACAAAATGTTAAAAGCTAAAGTCAAAAAACCGGAATAAGTACTACTCTTTAACTGCATAGTTTTCATTTTACAATCTTTACAAAATCAAATTTAACTTTACACAATACATGCCTTGTTTCCATCAAGCGATGAGTTTTAATTAACAAAAAAACTAAAACTCGCTACAGGAAACAAGGCATGCATAAAAAATTTCATAAACTATCTTACAAATCAAGCCTCAGCCGATTCAGAATCAGTTTTCTTAACTTTTGGTAAATCAGCAAGAATTGACAAACCGGCAGTAACTTTGTCACCGATTTTTACTCTTACAATGGAATCAAGAGGGATAAAATGATCAACTCTGGAACCAAATTTTATGAAACCAAATTTTTTACCCTGATGAGCTGTATCGCCCACAGAAACGGGAGCTACAATTCTACGTGCTACATATCCCGCAATCTGACGAAACATCACTTCCAAACCGTTTTTGTGTCTAACGGCAATAGAAGTATGCTCGTTTTCAGAAGAAGATTTTGGATGAGAAGCAATAAGGTATTTACCCTCATGATGCTTAAAATAAGTAACTTCACCGGAAATTGGCCAACGGTTGGAGTGAACATTCCAAACTGACATAAACACCGAAACCTGAAGGCATTTAGTTTTGAAGTATTCAGATTCATCAACTTCTTCGATAGCAACCACCTCGCCATCGGCAGCCGACAATACAACATATTCATTTTCAACAATATGGCGTTCAGGATTTCTGAAAAATTGTAAAACCAAAATCATCAAAAATATAGAACCGGCTTGAAGCACCAATCCGGGCCAAAAGTATTGTCCAAGAAAAATTGCATAAAGCACATTGATTATAATCAAAAATGCTGCAACAATTGCTATGGTTCCACGACCCTCTCTGTAAATTGACATAAATATTTATAGTTTAGTAAAACATAGTTACGAAGTCATAATAACAATGGTAAGCCAAACAGGAGGCACTGCAAGCAATGCGCTGTCAAAACGGTCGAGAATACCGCCGTGACCCGGAAGTATACGACCTGAATCTTTTACACCAGTGTTTCTTTTAATCATTGATTCCACCAAATCACCAAGATTTGCGAAAATCACTGTTACAATACTTATTATCACCCATTGCCACAAATGGAAAACTCCGGCGATGTGGTAAACCGGGATAGAAAATAAGACTGTTGCAATTATACCGCCCAAAAGACCTTCAACAGTTTTTTTAGGCGAAATACGTTCAATAAGTTTGTGCTTGCCAATGAGCGAACCTACGCAAAACGCGCCGGTATCCGACATCCAAACAAACGCAAAAAAGCTCAATATTATACGACAAGAGAAAACTCCCGGACTTGTTTCTGTACCTGTATTGGGCAAGAAAAGCATATTATTGAGCAATCCGAATGGCAATGCCACATACATCGGGGCAAACAATGTCTGCGCCCAATCGGAAGTCGGAGTAGGTTTCTGTCTGAACAATTCTATAATCGGAATCGACAACATCACAACCGGCAAAAAGTAAAGACAATTCATCGGAATAATTCTCATTGTTAACAAAAACAACAAGAAAAATGTTATAATTCCAATAATAATTCCTGTAACTTTCTGAGGTGTAAAACCCAGAAAACCACTCATTTTATAAAATTCATTAATACCGATTACCGTACAAGTACCGAATACTAATGCGAAAACCCATGGAGAAAATGTTACCGAAAGTACAATTATTACCAAAAAAACTGCACCGGTGATTATTCGTCTGGTTAAGCTATTCATTTTGAGAAGTACTGATAGTATTTAAAATTTCAATAGCCTTATCCAACTGGAATTCTTCAACATAAACTCTCACGTCCTCATTAACACCGAACAAATCGGTGCAATTAAGTGCTACTGCATCAATGCCTTGAGATTCAAGCAATGCCACTGCAAAATCAGCTTCAACTCCGCTAATAAAAGAATGTACAAGTTTCCAAACTATATTCACATTGATAACATCTTCAGCTTTTACCTTGTTGATGCCTTCAACATAAATATCAAACAAGTTAGCATCCCTCTTTTCAATAATTGTACGGATATTAGCAGTAGCAAGTTGCTTTTCCTTGATTTCGGCTTGAGTGTGATTTTCATACGAACCGACTTTCACCCAATTAGGAAGTTTATTCAAAGCTTCCTCGGCTGCAACTTTGTCGATATCTTTCACATAAATCAGGATTTCTGACTTCATGAAATTGTTATCACGTTTTTTTATTACTATTGAAGGGATGTGAATTTCGTTGAGAAGTTCCACTCTGAATCGCGCCTGACGTGTACGATAACACGATTTAACAACAGTCCAACCCGTAAGTTTTTCGCCGGTGATAAACGGAATTACCAATTTAACATCTTCGTTTTTTACATACAGCTCATAGTTGTCAAGAACATAACGTGGATTGCTGTTGGTTTTTACAACAGAAGCGATACCATTGTCGTCCAACACATCTTTCAGTCTTTCAATAGGTCCCCTCATGATGAAAGAATCAACCTTTGTAAGACCCTTGTATTCATCCACAAGAGCGACGGCTTTTTTCACGTCGGTAGCCGTTACATACAAATCATACTCTCCTATCAATAGGAAACTATCTTTTGCATTTACAATTACCGTTCTTATCTCATTTTGCTCCAAAAGACCTTTTGTAAGCTCGGCTTGATACTGTGTATCAAACGAGAATATTTTTACCCACTCTTCCATATAGCAATTTTTTTTTGGTTTTGTTGCTTTAGTTATTTAGATTTGTTTTAGAACCTCAATTATTGCCTTCCTCTGATTTTTCAGATTCTGAATTTTCTGATTTTGTTTCAGAATTTTTATTTTCAGGTTCCGGAGTTGTTTCAGTTTCATCCTCTTTTTCATCCTCTTTTTTATCTTCGGCGTTTACAGTTTCTGTTTTAGAAACATGTGGCGGAGGTGTAAGAGGAATACGACTTGTAGCATACAAAGCTTCTTCTGTCTCTTTGTTGGCAAACTTTCTTTTACCGAAAATTCTTTCAACATCTTCAGTAAAAATTACCTCACGTTCAAGCAACAATTCTGCCAACTGAGTAAGTTTTTCTTTGTTTTCCAACAAAATATTTTTTGCTCTCTTGTATACAAAATCAATCAAGTCTCTGGCTTCTGTATCAATAATTTCCGCAGTTTTTTCCGAATACGGTTTTTGGAACTGATACTCATCGGTAGCACTGTAAAAACTTACATGACCAACTTTTTCGGACATACCGTAATAAGAAACCATTGCATAAGCATATTTTGTAACACGTTCCAAATCATTGAGCGCACCGGTAGAAATTCTGCCGAAATTGATTTCCTCGCTGGCACGACCGCCAACAAGCGAACTCATTTCGTCAAGCAACTGTTCTTTGGTTGTAATCTGACGCTCTTCCGGCAAATACCATGCAGCACCCAAAGCCTTGCCGCGCGGTACAATTGTTACTTTGATCAGCGGATGTGCATTTTCCAAAAGCCAACTTACTGTAGCGTGACCGGCTTCGTGATAAGCAATTGTACGTTTTTCGTTTTCAGTAATAATCTTGTTTTTCTTTTCAAGACCACCGATAATACGGTCAACAGCATCAAGAAAATCTTGTTTTCCAACAACTTCCTTGTCGTGACGGGCTGCAATAAGAGCGGCCTCGTTGCAAACATTAGCAATATCTGCGCCTGAAAATCCCGGTGTTTGCTTTGCCAAGAAACTCAAATCCAAATTAGGATCTACCTTCAACGGTTTGAGGTGAACATTAAATATTTCAGCACGTTCGTTCAAATCCGGCAAATCAATCATAATCTGACGGTCAAAACGTCCGGCACGCATAAGCGCCGGATCAAGAATATCAACTCTGTTGGTAGCAGCTATCATAATGATACCTGTGTTACCTTCAAAACCGTCCATTTCGGTAAGCAACTGATTGAGAGTATTTTCTCGCTCATCGTTACTATTGAAATTAGCGTTTTTGCCACGGGCACGACCAATGGCATCAATCTCGTCGATAAAGATAATACACGGAGCTTTTTGTTTGGCTTGATTAAACAAGTCACGAACTCGCGAAGCACCAACGCCGACAAACATCTCAACGAAATCAGAACCTGACATCGAGAAAAACGGAACATCTGCTTCACCGGCAACTGCCTTGGCTAACAAAGTTTTACCTGTACCCGGAGGGCCTACGAGCAAAGCACCCTTAGGAATCTTGCCGCCCAAACGTGTGTACTTATCAGGATTTTTCAAAAAGTCAACAATTTCAGTAACTTCCTGCTTAGCCTCTTTTAAGCCCGCAACGTCGTTGAAATTGATAGTTATCTTGTTTTCGTCTTTATCAAAAACCTTTGCTTTGCTTTTTCCGACAGAAAAAATACCGCCTTGACCACCGCCACCGCCAATTCTGCGGAACATAAAAATCCAAACGGCAAGTATAATTACAAGCGGGAAAATCCAACCGAGAATCTCACTTACATAATCAGTACGGTTTTCGCTGTCAAAAAGTATCTGTTCATCCTTTGGAAGCTCCGATTGAGCCTCAGTTAAACGGGTTTGGAAACTTTCCGGAGATGAAATCTGAGTAACAAAATGCGGACCTTTGGCAGGAACTTTTTGATCCCTCAGATGTTTATATTTATCAGAATTATAACGGTCTTCTTTTAGAGTTATAAGAGCTTTCTCCTTGTTGACAACAACAATACGCTGAACATCCTTATTAATCAGCATAGCTTTGAGATCGTCCCAATAGATATTCTGAGGGTTGCCCGAAAAATCGGTAAACTGTATAATTCCGATAAGGATAAGTACAGCACCGAAAACCCAAAACATGATATTGCTCTTGCCACCATTTTGACCGCTGTTACGCGGTTTAAAATTGTTATCTTCCATTATGAGTTTAAAAATATATTTTCGATTCTAATTAAAGTTTTCCGGATAAATACTTAACGTATATTATTTCCAAACTAATCTTCATTAGGATAATCAGTTCTTTCGGCATCAGCCCAAAGTTTTTCGAGCTTGAAGAAATCACGTTTTTCATCCAAGAAAATATGAACCACAACATCCACATAGTCAAGCAAAATCCATTCGGCATTTTCCTTACCTTCTTTATGTTTAGGCCATTCTTTTGTATTTTCCCAAACGTAATCTTCCACACCGTCAGCAATAGCCACCACCTGACGTGGATTATCAGCCTGACAAATGATAAACGAATCGCAAACCGAAGTATCCAACTTTTTCAAATCGAGTTTTACGATGTTTTCACCTTTTTTTTCTTTGATTCCGGCTACAATTATTTCTGCCAATTGGTCGCTATTAATTGTTATATCTGTCATAAATTTGTTTTGTAATTATCTGATATTAAATTTATTAAACTTGTAATTGTAAAGTACAATATACCCACATCACTACAAATTGTTTTGCAAAGATAAGGTTTTAGTTTCAATGAAACAAAGGATTTTGTCTTAATATTTCAAAAAAAAATAGCTCTAACCGATAAATTGTAAAAAAATACATGTAAAAACCAAGAAAATGAATTCTAAAAATTCAAAACAAATTCATCATTTTTGGTCAGAATCCATAATTTTTATTCCAAAAAATTTCCAATCACTATCACCAGGTTCAACCAAATCCATCACCGACGGAATGGTTTCGACCGCCGGAAAATAAATTGTGAAAGTAATCGGTTCATTTGATTTTTTAAAATAACTTCTTTCCGGTGCAATTTTTATCCCCTCAACTTTTGTCATTGGATATCGCTTCCCATTAACAGCAACATATACATCAGGATACAAATTACACCATGAATAATAACTACCACCGCTTTTTACGGTTAATGTTACTGATGTATAATCTTTTTCAAAAGTAACACTTTGAATTTTTGCATGTTCCGCATAAGGTGTTGTTACCACAGGATTATTAACGGTGAATGGAATTTGATTTTCAGATTGAAAATTTTCATTACCCGAACAATTTACCAAATAAATAAAATTTTTAATTTGTTTTACTTTTTCTGGTAAATTTAAATCTGAAATATCATTACCACTCGGTAATGAAATATCTATTCCAAAACTTTCAAGTAAATTTTTTAAATGTAATGTTTTCACTGCATAATCTACATTTTCATAATTTCCTAATCCTGATTTTATAATACCAATTACGTTACCATTTTCATCGAAAAGCGGACTTCCGCTGTTGCCATGATATGTTGGAGCAGAAATTTGATACGAAGACAAATCTCCTTTATAGCCTGTTTTTGAACTGATTACGCCTGTCGTTAATTTTATTTCTTCGCCTAAATGCTGTGTTTCCGGGTATCCAACCACAAAAATATTTTCTCCTACATCAGCAATATTTGTTTTAACATTATACGGCACGATTCCTAAATTGCATGAGTCAACTTTTAGAATTGTAATATCATTTGTCTTGTCGGACGCAACAACCTTGGCTGTATAACTCTTTTGAAAATTTCCATTTATACCAAATATATTTATTTTTTTTGCATCACCTGCAACATGATAATTTGTTACAACATACTTTTCATTTAACGCAAAACAAGTTCCCGACCATACTGAAGTTTTATCATCATTATCGTATATCGGATACATTTTTATAAACAATTCTTTTGCATTTAATTCCATTAATTTACAGTTAAAAGTTATATAACAGTCAGCATCTAACTTTCTATCACGCATAAAAAACTTTGCTTTAAAAATTCCGGATGCAGCGGTTTTAAATAATTCAGCTTTTAAATCACCTTCATTCCACCACACAGGTTTACTCTTTTCTCCAAGATAAATAAGTTTGTATTCACCATTTTCTTTTATACAGCCTAGTCGCATTTGTGCACTACCAACCTCATCATAAATTCCGCAAATTCCGTCATCATTTTCATCTATAAATTTTCGAACAGAAAATTCATCCCACTCTGTATGATTTGGATTTGGATTATTGATTTTGTAATTTTCAAAATTTGCACCCTTACCTATAATTTTATCACCGTTATCAATTATACTGATATATGTTACACCAGTTGGAATTGCAGATTCAAAAACCATTGTATACAAATATTCTGTACCTGATTTTGCATTAAACCAATAGGCATTACCATCAAAAGGTTTTGTCGTAAATACCCCGTCTACTTCAAAACCTTTTATTGGAATTATATATGAATTATCTATGTAAATATGGGTATTAATACTTGAATATAAATAAAGGCACTTGATATTTTTTAACGGTTCAAGCGCAATTGTAACTTTAGTACAATCATCATATATTTCAACAGAATGTATTTTTGCTGTAGCGTTTTTATTATTAATTTTACCTATATTTTCTCCATAATGAACTGTTTTTGATTGAGCATAGAGATTGCTTGATAATAATATCACAAAGAAAAAAAACAGAAAAAATAATCGTCTCATTTTTTTATAACTAAATTTTGATTAATAATTATGCTGTCACCAACAATTGACAATAAAAAAACTGGCAATATACAAAATTTTACAAAACCAATCTTATTATTCCGTCCGGATTTGATTCTACAAAAAAAGTGTAAAAACGTATTTTCTTTTTGCGAAAATAAATACATCTTTACTCAATTTTTTAATAAAATTATTTTTTTAAATAACAATTTTATTCTGTTACTTTTTTTTGCGAAATAATGCGTATTAATTTGTATCTGAAACAACTGCTGTCTGCGGGAGGATTTGCCAAAATGGTTTTCTCTACTAATAATTCGTATTCTGTACCAATCTCGTATGTAAATCCTTCGATAAGGTTGAAACTATCACAATACCATTGAGTATCACCTTTTTCACGGTATTGCATTCCTTGATATTTATAACCGAACATACCACAATATGTACCTGTTTCGGCTGAAATATACATCGTTGTTTCTGTAATTATATCTTTTTCCTCTGCATCATCGTCATGTAAACATGATACAAACAAAGATACAATTAAACATAGTATTAAAATTACTGAAGTTTTTTTCATTAAATTCATCTTTTCATCAAGTTTTAAATTATAAATTTTAGTAAGCCTCCGGATTGCCTAAAACTTTCTGCGCGGCGCAATCTTTTCCGCTAATTTGTGCTTCAATTCTTCTTTATTGTCTTCTTTAATTTTTTTGATTAAACAATTAAAATAAATGATTATACCGATGGCGGAATAATTTAAAAATTTAAACATCTCCCTCAAAGTATAATGATTTAATTTTTAGTTTCATATATTACTTTTATTAATAACAAAACTATAATTATAGCATCATTAAAATGCTTATCAGAATAAATGCAAATATACAAAAAATTTAATATCAAAAAAAATCACAAAGAATTTTACTGAAATTCTATGATATTTTTATAAATTTATATTTTAACAACAAAATACGATTTGATTTCTTTTTCAATCCATGCGTCTGAAAAAAGAAATTCAAAAAATTTCTTTTTCAATCCGGGTGTCTGGAAAAAGAAATCAAAAAAATTTCTTTTTCAATCCACATGTCTGAAAAAAGAAATCACTTTGCAAAAGTTTCAATCCATGTGTCTGGAAAAAAAAATCAAGTTGCAAAAGTTTCAATCCATGTGTCTGGAAAAAGAAATCACTTTGCAAAAGTTTCAATCCATGTGTCTGGAAAAAGAAATCAAGTTGCAAAAGTTTCAATCCATGTGTCTGGAAAAAGAAATCAAGTTGCAAAAGTTTCAATCCATGTGTCTGGAAAAAGAAATCAAGTTGC
>JAFXZT010000090.1 GCA_017541145.1 Bacteroidales bacterium
ATGCAAATATACGAAAAGTATTCTGTACCACAGAACAAAAATAGCGATTTTTGTTCTGTACTGCAGAACAAAATCGACATAATCCAAACAATATAACACAAAAAAAAATTGCCGAATAAGAAAAAAATCGTACCTTTGCACCATCAAACAACAAAACAAACGACAATGTAAAAACACAAAAATAGACATACACAACTGAGCTTGACGCTCTTGTTCTCCTATCGGAAAAGCTGGTAACTTTCAATGACCGAGTATGAGTATGCGTAAGGTTCACGTCCATGGGGCGTGGATTTTCGTACCGCTTATTTGGTCAAAGGTAATACCAGCACCTCCGATAGAAATAAGGGTAAACCAAACGAAAGACTCACGCCTTTCTTTTTGAAATAATAAATAAAGAACCAAGAAATAGTGAATGAAATTTTTTATTATTAATAAAAATAAGTACAATATGGAAAGCAAGCATTATTCAAGTATATTATATAAAGGAGACCTGTTAAAAATAAAAAACATTATTGGTATTGTATTGCTTCTGTTTACAATAAGAAATGGTTTGTGCCAAAATATAACAGATACAATATTTTACAACGCAAATTGGGAAATAGTACAGAAAAGTAATAAAGCATCATATTATAGAATTGTTCAGCATGTACAAGGAGATGATTCTATTGGCCATCCTTTTACTGATTACTATATTACAGGAGAAATGCAAGGTAAAGGTAGAATCTTATCATTAGGAGAGGTTAGTGACAAAACAACCGTTTTCAATGGTCATATTGTTTCGTTCTATAAAGATGGGAAGATTTATTTTGAAGCAACATATCTAAATGGTGAATATAATGGAGAATATATTGAATATGCTAAAGATGGACACATTGTAAAAAAAATGAATTATAAAAATGGGTTAATAGATGGGCAGGTATTATTTGAGTTGAGAGACGGTACGAAATTCTTGTCTGAAGTTTCAGATGGTCATCCGGTAAAACCATACTATATAATACAATCCAAAAGAGGGAAAGAATATTCTGTTGATTATAATGGAAATAGTATTAATTTATATATGCCAGAGATTTCAGGTCGAAAAATGTTTTATCGAAATGGTGTTGGGTGGCAGTATTATAAAATTAATGGAGTAACATATGCCATATCTCTTTCTGAAATAAAAGAATATGGAAAATGGTTTTTAGCTCAAATAGCGATTACAAATGATTCTCCTAATACTATTGAATTTGATGCAACAGATGTTTATGCAAATATCATAAAAAAAGGCTTTTGGACAGAGACTTTAGATACCATTCAACAAAAAGCATTAGAGGCAAACGAATATTTAAATAAGGTCAAAGAGAAACAAAATTGGCAAACAGTACTTCTATCATTAGCAGAAGGGTTTGCATCGGCATCTTCAGGATACTCTACGACACATACTAATACTTATACTTATGGTACGAATGGGACATACTATAGTCAAAGTATGAGTACAACATATAACCCTGCTGCTGCAAATCATGCACGCCAAGCATCTGCTCAACGGATTGCTGATTTTGAATCTGCTCAATGGGAACAACGGAAAGCAATAAGTGAAGGTTATTTACGAAAAAATACTATTTTCCCTGGTGAAGTACTGAAAGGTTTTGTCTTAATCGAACGTCCTAGTAATTATGAAATAATATATATCATGGTTTCATTAGGAGACATTTTTCTAAATTATGGATGGCGTGGATCCTCACAATAGATTCCTGACACTACAGATGTTATTTTGTTGCAGATTTGCAATCCGCAACAACTGGGTTTTGGATTTTTTTATCTGAAATATGACTTGTCTTTGCTTCAATAGACAATGTGGATGCAGGATTGCAGATTAAACATATCGTGAAACAATGGCAATGTAATCGGCTTCACTTACAATAACAAAGTCCCTTCCTGCATGGCGGGGACTTTGTTGCATCTGATTAACTTTTTGCAAGATAACAGGTAGGCATTACCACAATGCCACTCGGCCGAGGTCGCCGAGGTCTATCCATGCGGATTTGGCACCAAGTGCCTGGAACACCTTTCGGATAGAATCGTAAGTAATGCTCTTTCCGCTTTCCAAGCGTGAAATCTGGGCTTTCTTCACCCCTATGCGCTCGCCAAGCTGTTCCTGAGTCAGACCCTGTTTCTTGCGTGTCTGCCTGATGGCTTCACCGATATGATATTCCTGGGCTCCGGTGATAACTTGTGCGTCAAACTCATCTCTTTCAAGTGTCCCTACTTTGCCAATGTACTTGTCAAGCATTTCCTCGTGTGTCATTGTTTTCATGGCTTTATTTTGTTTTGAAATAATCATTCTTGATTTGTTTTGCATGCTCAATTTCAGATTTCGGTGTCTTTTGCGTCTTCTTGTTAAATCCATGTGTCGCTATTACTAACGAAGATTTATTTTTGTCCCAAAATGACAACAGACGGTATTCATTACTTTGGTATTCAGCACGAAATTCCCAAATATCGGTGTTTTCGAGTTTCTTGAAGATTCGAGTATCTTTCACTCCAATACGCACCATGCCGATATTATAGAGCATTTTCCATCTTGCTTTATCTGGCATTTTCTCGATAAACCGCTGTGCTTCTGGAAGGTATTCAACATCTATCTTCATTTTATGCTTGTGTTTTGTAATGCAAAGATACGAAAAAGTTTACAATATACAATACTTATTTTGAGATTGTAGTATTTTCAACTAACTATGATGGTAAATCCGTCACATCGTGAACGCATTGGATACGACGGTTATAATTAGTTAAATCTTCACCACAACATTGAAAAAAAACGCTATTCAAGAAAAATAGCGTATTTTTGCATCCGAAAAAAGCAATAGTCTTATTATTTGATAATACCTTACAGAAAAACAAAGCAACATTGACAATCTTTCTTTTTCAATAAATAGTCCAATTATTAATGCCAAACAGAAAGGATAACAAATGAAAGCGAGTACATTTTTTGCATTGTTGACCGG
>JAFXZT010000091.1 GCA_017541145.1 Bacteroidales bacterium
ATAATATTGAAGAAGTGATAGCCTCGGTTGCTGTTGCAGTAGAATATTATAATAATGAACGTCCGCATATGAGTATCGGGATGTCAACACCATTGCAAGCCTCAGAAATGCAAGGAGATAGAGATATGAAGTGGAAAAGCCTAAGACAAGCGGCAATAAAAAACAAAGAAAATTTTGGAAATTCTGCCCAAAATTATAATTTTGTATCTGAAACCAATTGACTTTGGGACTTAGTCCCAAAGTCAATTGGTTTCAGATACAAAGCAAAAAGAGTAAATATGACTTAGTTGTAAGTAAACATTTTATAGAAATAAACGTTAAATCGAGTCAACCAATTTCAGGATAGGACAGAAAAAACAACAAAAAAAGGCTACCCTTTCGGATAGCCTTATATATTTTTCCGTAATGGAAATTAGCCTCTGATAGCAACGATACCAGGAAGTTGTTTGCCTTCCATGTATTCCAACATCGCACCACCACCGGTAGAAACGTAGCTAACTTTGTCAGCGAGCTTGTTCTTGTTGATAGCAGCAACAGAGTCACCGCCACCGATAAGAGTGAATGCGCCGTTAGCTGTAGCTTTTGCTACTGCGTGAGCAATTGCTGATGTACCTTTAGCGAATTTATCCATCTCGAATACGCCCATAGGACCGTTCCAAATTACAGTCTTAGAGTTTACGATAATATCTTCGAATGTTTTGATTGATTCGTCAGCGATATCAAGACCCATCCAACCGTCAGGAGTTTCGTTAACTTTTGATACGTTAGTATTAGCGTTAGCATCAAATTTATCAGCGTTAACAGCGTCAACAGGGAGGATAACTTTTACGCCTTTTTGTTTAGCTTTTTCAAGGATTTCTTTAGCGAGATCGAGTTTGTCTTCTTCGCAAAGTGAAGAACCGATTTTGCCACCCAAAGCTTTGATAAAGGTGTATGTCATACCACCACCGATAATCAAATTCTGAACGCGGTCCAAAAGGTTGTTGATAACGTTGATTTTATCAGAAACCTTAGCACCACCCATGATTGCTGTAAATGGAGCACGAGCTTCGTTCAATACTTTGTCCATAGCTTCGAGTTCTTTGTTGATCAAGAAACCGAACATCTTGTGAGATTCGTCGAAACTATCAGCGATAACAGCTGTAGAAGCGTGTTTTCTGTGAGCTGTACCGAATGCGTCGTTTACATAAACGTCAGCGTATGAAGCGAGTTTTTTAGCGAATTCAGCTTGTTTTGCTTTGAGAGCTTTTTTAGCATCTTCGTAAGCAGGATCGTCTTTTTCGATACCTCTTGGTTTGCCTTCTTCTTCAGCGTAGAAACGCAAGTTTTCGAGAAGGAGGATTTGACCGTTTTTGAGGGCAGCTGCCTGAGCGTCTGCATTTGCGCAATCTTCAGCAAACTGAATAGAACCTGCGCCTGTGTATTTCTCGATAGCAGGGATAATCTGTTTCAAAGAGAATTTTGGGTCAGGGTTTTGTTTTGGTCTGCCCATGTGAGACATAAGAATTGCTGCGCCGCCGTCTTCGATAATTTTTTTAATTGTTGGCAACGCGCCACGAATACGGGTGTCGTCTGATACTTCGCCGGTTTCTTTGTTCAATGGAACGTTGAAATCTACGCGTACGATCACCTTTTTGCCTTTAAAATTGTAATTATCAATCTTTTGCATGAATGATGAAATTTTATATGGTTTATAATATAATGTGCCTTAGTTTTAGGTGTATTTTCAACCAAAATTATCAAATGCAAATTTATGATTTTTTTCGTTTAATAGCAATATTTTTTCAAAAAAATAATTAATTTAGTGCGATTTTTATAATCTATCGTTATGAAGTATGCTAATGTTAACAACGCGTCTATTTTAATTGATGAAGTTATAGCTTACGATAACTACGTCGCAGTACCTGATATTCAGATTTTGAGCGGATTGTTCGCCCGTTTTTTCGGTAGCAGCAACGAGGTGTCAATTATTGCTAATTTGCTAAATGTTGAGATCGTGGCTGTTATGAGGGAGCCGTATGGTTGCAGGTCGTCTTTTTTTAAGCCGCATCCTGACCACGGTTTTGAGAGCCGTTTGTTGGTAACGGCTAAAGGGCATATCGAGCATCCGAATGAGTTTGTGCAGATTTTGAATGTTTGTGGTGATGTTTTTTATGTTAATATCCCGATTTTTCTTAATTCGGTTTGCATAGGGTATGTATATTTAGGTAGTTTTAAACTCGATGATGGTGAAACTCATCCTGTTGTTACTTCTATTCCGATGATTTCGATGCAATCTTTGGAATATTCTGTAAGTGAGCTTTGTAAAATAGGAGCCCGCCTTTTGGAATACAGTCATCAGCATCTGCTTGCCGATACGTTCGATAAGAGAATTGATTTTAATTCGATTTTTAATTACGGAAATTATTTTGACTTTAATATTGTAAATGATACTTTTGTTCTGAGCAAGCCTTGTGCTGAAACTCTCGGGATGTTGAAAAACGATTTTTTTACGTTGAAAGAGTTTTATGCGATGTTGGAACCTGAAATGCAAAATAAAATTTCTCGTTATCTGCGTCAAAGCGTATTAATCAACGGTAATAACTGTAATTGTTTTTCGTTTGAAACCAAAATTATACGTCCGAGCGACAATCATGAGGGGTGGATTGAGGTAAAAGGTATTGTTTTGAAAGATGATAACTTTCTTCCGGTGAGGGCTTTGGGCTCGGTTCTTGATATTACAAAACTCAAGACTATGCTTTTGAAACAGGAAGAGGAGTTGGAATCTAAAACAAGATTGTTGAAGATTGTAGGTCACGACCTGAAAAATCCTTTCAACGGTTTGATCGGGTTTGGTGAATTGTTGTGCAAATCTATTGAGCAAAAGAAATATGACGAAGCTGTGGATTATGCACAAATCATAAAAGAATCTGCGTCAGAGGGTTATGATCTTTTGGTAAATATTTTGGATTATTCCAATTCGCTTGTAAAACATCTTACCGTAAAGTCAACCGTTTTTGCACCGTATGAAGATGTAGAATCGGTAATCAGACTTACGGCGGCTCAGGCGAGTAGAAAGGGTATAGGTATTGTAAACAAAATACCGAAGGATTTGCAGATTACAGCCGACGAATACAAAATTTCAACTGTATTCAGAAATCTGATTTCCAATGCGTTGAAATTCAGTTTCCAAAACGAAAACATCATTGTAACGGCTCAGGAATTAGAAGATTCCAAAGTGAAGTTTTCGGTATCAGACCGCGGTATGGAAATTCCGCAAGATAAATTGGATCTTATAAATATGGCTCATACTGTAGAATCCTCCGAAGGTACTGCTGCTGAAAAAGGTACAAGTATCGGTTTGAGATTGTGTTGCAGATATTTGAAAGTTCATAACAGTAAACTTGTTGCGACAAGCAACCAAAACGATATTACATTTAGTTTTGTAATTTAACCTTATACAACATGGGAAAATTATTTAGGTTGACAATATTATTTTTCTTGTTGTTCCTTACATCGGAAGTTTGCTTGTCGCAAGAAAGCGACGGGCTGCTTGCAAAGTGTATTGATAGTTCTGCTGTTTATAATCATTCGTTGAGAAACGAAATCAATACTGCGAAACTTTGTGCAAAAACTTTTAGTGATGAATTTTCTCAGTCATATTCCGAATTTACAGATTATTACCAACATATACAATCCGGTGAAGCGTCCAAAGCGATTTACGACGCTGTAAAAATCACCAAAATTAGTGATGCGCAAAAATATCTGATGATGGCTCGAACGGCGGTTTTGTGTATTGATATGAAAGGTGCACGTAATTATTACGCCGAGATGCTCAATCAAGCAAATGCCGTAAATTTCAAAGTGGTATTGGAATACGCCAAATTCAGTACTTATACTCTCAACATAGAAACAGCCAAACAATTGAGCCGTCAAGCACTTATGCTTGCCAAAACAAAAGCCGAAAAGTTTGAGGCACTTTATAATCTTGCGTATCTCAATTATCGTACAAGCAACGAAAATATATCAAAACAGCAATTGAAACTTGCCGACAGAGCTGCAAAAACATTTTATCAAAAAGGTTTGGTTTCGATGCTTCGCGGCATGGTGGAAGTAAGTCTTTCCAATTTTGATTCTGCATTGTATTTCTACAACTTGTCGTTGTTCCAGATGTCGAAAGTAGAAAATTGTCATATTGAGCCTCAGTTGATAGAACTTGACAAATCGAGAATATATCAAAGCAAAGAAAATTATGACAAAGCATTGTCGTGTTTGGATTCGGCATTGATTTTTGCTCAGAAGTATGAAAACGATGTTGACAGAAGGATAGCCGTTTCTTCGGTTTACCTTCATAAAGGTGCGGTTTACAATCAACTTGCTGATTTGCAACAAGCCCGTGAGATGTTCAACGAGAGTTTGAAACAAATTATGGAAATTGTTAACTCAAATCCTAATTATGTGGCAGATTTGGCGGAAGTAGAATCGTATCAGGCTCAGTTGGAATTGGATACAAAAAATTATCGTCGTGCCGAATCTCTTTGTGACGATGCTTACAATATATATTCTGATAAGCGGTTTGAAAAATCGGAACAAGCCATCGCCGGAAAAGCAAGTGTGTTGAATACTTACGGAAATATTTTTACAGCTACATCATATTATTCCAAGGCGCAGAAAAATTATGAAACGGCGTTGGAGACTTACGCATCGTTGGTTAACAAATCTTCTGATAAATATGAAGTTCAGCGGGCAACAGTTCTCAACAACCTCGGACATCTTTTTGATTTGATGGGACAATTTGATGAGGCAATGCAGGATTACAAAGCAGCAATCAAGATGTTGGAAAAAAATGTAAAAGGCGACAGAACAATTACTTCCAATTATATTGATGCGTTGAGCAATACCGGCGATCTTTATCGACGTTACGGCAGATTGGATTCAGCATTGAAATATCTCAACATCGCCCTTGAGATGTTTGAAGGAAAAGCGCATTTTACTGATGTTGAGACTTTTACTTATTCTACAATTTGCAACAATTTGGCTGTAATTTACAAATCACAAGGCGATTACGACAATGCTCAACATTTTTTCAGTAAAACGTACATTTTAAGAAAAGAACTTTCTGACAAAGCGGATATTTATTTGTCGTATTTTGCTGACATCTTGAGTAATTACGGTTCGTTTTATTTGGATGTTGACGATTATGATTTGGCGGTTTATTATTTAGAAAAGTCGTTGGAAATCAGAAAACAACAAGTAGAAAAAGGTGCTGCCGATTATGATATTAATATGCTTGCTGATAATTATGACAATCTTGCATATTTGTATATCAGAATCGATAAAGAAAGCGAGGCAATTTCCAATTTTGAATTGTCGAAAGAAATTAGAAAACCTATTGTTACAAAACATCCCGACACTTATTTATATGATTATTGTTCCACACTTTATAATTTAGCTACACTTTATAAAAATAACGGTCGCAATCTCGAAGCATTGTCGGTACTTTTGGAACTGAAAGAAACTTATACTGAACTTATTAAAGATTTTACTGAGAGCAATTATGCAGAATTAGCAAATGTTAATCATAATATTGCAATAGTTTACGGAATTTTGGGTAACAAGGGGCAAGCCTATGCTACTATGAACGAAGTACTTAGCGAATATTCTGCACTCTGTAATATCAATCCTGAGAAGTATCAGTCGGAAGTTGCTGATGCGCTCAATCAGCTTGGAAATTATGCCACTGATTTGTCAGAATTTCAGCTCGCAGAAAAATATTATAAAAAATCTATCAAAATGCGTACGGAATTAGCCGAAAATGGTTTAATTTCGTACCATCAGGTAGCATCTACATACAATAATTTGGGACTGTTGTATTTCAAACAGTTAGAGACAGTTGCTGCAAAAAATTGTTATTACGAAGCATTAAAATTTTTTGCATCGGTACCTCAGGAAACTTTTAATATTGAAACAATTTTGTCGTTTGCGATGACAAATATCAATATTACAGAGTGTTTAATATTTGAAAAAAACAGCGGTGAATCCGAAATTGAGTACGAAACTTGTAAGAACTATCTTACAAAAGCTATGGATAGTTTGAAGCCGTATCTATATAACAATTCTGCTAATTATTATTATGATTATGCAGAAAAACTTTTGAACAATTTGACACAGTAAAAAATGCCAATGAAAGATTTTGATGAATATATAGACGAAAAACAGAGTACAATAGAAAAACTCAAGAAAGAAAATCAAGCGTTGAAAGAGACATTGAAACGTTATCTTGTTTTCGGCTCTCACAACGAATTTGAAAATCTTGAGGAGGATTTGTACGGTCAGTTGCAATTCGCAGAAAAAACTGTGGAAACAATGTTTAATAATTTGTTGGATCCGGCTGTTGTATGTTCTGCGATATACGATGACGATGGTGTGCCTCAGGATTTTATGTTTATGAGGGTAAATGCAGGTTTCGCTAATTTTTTCGATAAGAAAGTTACTGATATCATTGGCAAAACTAATTCTGAAATCAATCTTCTGAAAGGTAAAACTTGGATTGAACAATTGATTGTTGCTGACAAAAATGGCGGTTGCGCCGATTTTACTATAAAAGAAACTGAAGACCAACTTGTTGCCAGAATTGTGAAAATCAATAAGGAGATTTTCTTTTTCCAAATGAAATACCAACTCGATTCCAACAGCAACGACCGTCAGTTTCGGGAAAATCTCAAATTTACTCAGATGCTTGTGGATGCAATTCCTATCCCGTTGTTTTACAAGGATATGGACGGACGTTACTTACTTTGCAATACAAGTTATGCCAAAGCAGTGATTGGGATGTCGCCGGATTATATCATCGGAAAAACAGCTCAAGAGCTTGAAAGTTTCTTCCCGAAAGAATACGCTGATTTTTATTTGGAAAAAGATTTACAACTTATTAAAGAACAAGGTATTCAGGTTTACGAAGGTCCGATAAGATGTGCTGACGGTGTAGTAAGAGAATATATCGTGAGCAAAACACTTTACAAAGATTCCAACGGCGAATTCGTAGGTATTCTCGGCGTAATGCAGGATATTGACAAAATGATTAAAACACGTCGCGAACTTGCTGAAAGTGAGAACCGTTACAAAACACTTTTCAACGGAATTTCGCAACCTATTATTGTTGTGGATCTTGACGGCAATATCGTGATGTGCAACTCTACTGCTATCGGTCTTTTTGAAGATCCCACCAACAAATTATCGTCGGAAGTTGCAGATATTCCGGCTATTAAGTTTGTTGACATGGATTGTGTCCGCAGTGTGGCTCTTACCGGCGAATCACTTACAAGAAAATTTAATGTAACAATCGACGGGCAGGAACATTGGTTTCAATCTTCAATGCAACTCATCAACGATTTCTTCGGCGAAAAAGTTGTACAAATAATTTCAAGCGATATTACCGAACTCAAGAGATATCAGTCGGAATTGCTTAAACAAAAAACATTTGCAGAAGATTCCAATAATCTGAAAACCATATTTTTAGCAAATATTGCACACGAGACCCGCACTCCGGCAAATATCATAAGCGGTTACGTACAAATGATAATGTCAGGCTTGCATCCTGACAAACTCAACGAGTATCTTACTTCGATTTTCAAAAATTGTAAAAAACTTTTGGACATCATCGATGATATCGTGGAGCTGTCCAAAATAGAATCAGGACAAGTAAAATTGAGGCATGAAATATGCAGTATCAACGCAATTGTTGAAGACGCATATATCTATTTGAGCGATACGCTTTTGGATTCCGGCAAACAGCTTACTTTGAAACGTACTCCGGTTATCAATGAGTACGAAGCTCTTGTTTATGCTGACAATCAATATATCAATCAAGTTTTCAAGAAATTGATTTACAATGCTGTAACATTTACTCAGCGTGGTGAAATAGAAATTGGTGCAAAACTTGATGTAGATAATATTACGTTTTTTGTACGGGATACCGGTATTGGTATTCCGGAAGCAAAACTTAATATAATTTTTGAGCGTTTCCGTCAGGCGGACGAGGGTATGGCGCGTCAATACGGCGGCAACGGACTCGGTTTGTCGATTGCTAACGAACTTGTAAAACGTATGGACGGTACGCTTAGCGTGGAAAGTCATGTAAATCAAGGCTCAATTTTTAAATTTACAATTCCGTACCGTAAGGCGGGGATGTAATTTTTTTCGTGATTGAGAATTTTTTTAACTAAGTATCATGTTGAAAAAAATAAAAAAAATATTATCTCTTTTAATTTTAAGTCTTTGTTTGACAGAAATATCTTTTGCACAAAACGATAATGCGGAAGAATCTGCATTTACATCAGTGCAAAAAGATTCGCTGCAAGCAGTTTTTGACAGTCTTGTAGCTCAATACAATAAGACTATACTTTCAGAACCTTACGTGGCACTTGAGTATTGCGCTCAGGCTCAGCAAACTGCGTTGCAAACTCAGGATAGTTTCAATATCGCGTTGGCTTACAGAAATATCGGAAACGGATATTATCAAACCCGTATTTATTACTTAGCGATGGAAATGCAATTCAAAGCTTTTGATATCTATTCGCATTACGGTCGCAAGGAAGATATTGCTGCTTGTCTTCTTGATATTTCCAAAACCTATTACGCTCAGCAAGTGTATGATATGGCGGAAGAATATTGTTTGAAAGTAATTGAAATTTGCCGCTTGAACAATCTTCCGGAGCTTAGGGCTGAAGCGTTGTTGATTTTGGGGCGTATTACATTGGTTTCTGATGAAGATGAGGCTGTTGAAGATATGCTTTTGGCAAAACATATTTACGATTCTCTTGGTTTGAAAGAAAAGTCAATCGAAATAAATATTCATCTTGCCAATGCTTATACTTACATGGACGAATCGGATTCGGCTTTCAAGTTGTTGAAAATCAATCTCGATGAATACAAGGATGATGCTAACAAAGTAAATCTTGCGCGTACATATCAGGCGTATGGTACAGCATACGAGTCAATAAAAGAAACTTCAAAGGCAACTTCGTATTACAATACAGCAATTGATATTTTCAATGAATGCAAAGTTTCTCACGAGGCTTTGCTCGTAAGACTTCAACTCGCAAGAATGCAGTTGTCTATCGACGATTACGAAAACGCTGTAAAAAATGCAAGTATAGTTCTCCGAAATGCCGAAAGTGAAGAATTGTTGCACGGTACTGAGGAAATTATCATAAAACATAATACTTGTAACGTACTTTATAAAGCGTATCAAAAACTTGGCAATCAAGAACTTGCTCTGAAATATTGTGAACGTTTCGCTCAAACAGGCGATAGCGTTTATTTACTTAAACGCAAGGAGCAATTCTCAGAATTTCAGGTAAGTATGGAATCTCAGCGTCAGCAGAAAGAAATCGAAATGATTCAAATAAATGCTGAAAAAGACCATCTGAAACTTGAAAAAGAAGGTTATACAAGAAATATAATTTCGCTTGTAGTGATTATATTACTTGTTATCGGTATGGCTATTGTGCTTTACAGACGTTATCAAGAAAAAATCAGAAATAATACTGCTCTTTCTCAAACCAATACTTTGATGGAAAAAGAGATTCAGGAGCGGAAGATGGCGGAAATCGAACTCAAAAATTCGGAAGAAAAATATCGTTTGCTTTTCCGTAAAACTCCTATCGGTATTATTCAATTCAACGATAAATTTATTATAACAACTGTTAATGAGCGATTTATACAGATTTTCGGTTTAAAAAACAAAAATCTTATAGGTCAAAACATCGGAAATTTTTTACCACAGAGAATTTTCAAAGGATTTAATTCCGAAGACGAAGATACAGATGACGAACAAAACGAAAGTGTTATCAAACAGGAACTTGATGTAAAAACTGCCGATGGTGAAGTTAGCGTTTCAATTACATTGAAGTCATATTATTACAATACCGGTTTGGAAGTAGAAAAAGGCGGTATTATGATTGTACAAGATGTTACTGAACGCAAAAACGCAGAGAAAAATGCTGAAGGTGTGATTGTTACAGCTTCAAGTACGCTCGCTGAATTGCCGGACGCTATTTTCAGACTCGATGAAAAGGCGGATTACATCTATTGCAAAATTCCTAATGTATCAGATTCGCAACAGAAAAAATATATTGGTAAAAATATTAGAGAGATGTTGCCTGCCGATTTGTTGTTGCCTTTCTTGGTAGCTTTCAACAATGTTCGTAAGTCAAAAGAAACTCAGTATGTTGATTATCAAGCCAATGAAGGTAAAGAGGATGAAGATCCGATTTTCAATGAAGCACGTTTCAGTCTTTGTGACGACAATACTGTTTTGGTAACAATTCGTGATATTACGAGATTGAAACATGCAGAATCAAAACAAAAGTCAGCAAGAGTTACCGCTGAAGAAGGCAGTCAGGCAAAAACAGAATTCCTGATTTCGATGTCAACTGAAATAAAACGGCCGCTTGAAAATATTTTGCGTAATTGCGAAAAACTTGCAGCCGATGTTTCTGATGCTGAGCAAACTATAAAAATAAAAGAAATACTTTCTCAAGCATCGTTTGTCAACGAAACACTTACCGATGTTTTGAAACTTACCGAGATGGATTCCGATAGCAACAAGAATCAGTTTACAACACTTTTGAATCCGGTAACAATTGCCAAAGATGTTTTTGACATTTTTAAGTCTCGTGCGTTGGAAAAACAGTTGGATTATGATTTTGAATCAGATCCGTTTACACCGCAAAAACTTCAGATTGATGAAATTCGTGTAAGACAAATTTTGTTTAATCTGTTGTCTAACGCAGTGAAATTCACAGAGAAAGGCAAAGTAAAACTTCGTGTTGAAGCTCATCCGTGTATGGACCAACAGCATATCAATCTTGTATTTATAGTTTCAGATACAGGAGTTGGTCTTTCTCAAGAAAAGTTGAAAGATATGATGGCGGGCGACAACAATCGTAGCAACGGTCTTGCACTTTCTAAGAAGATGGCTGACAGTATGAAAGCAAATATTACAGTTACAACCACCGAAGGCGAAGGCAGTAATTTTTCTCTCGTAATTCCTGATTTGGTAACTGATATTGATGTAGCTGCGATGTCACATAACGAAGTGGACGTAGATTCGTTGACTCAGGTGCCTGACAAAGTAATTTCCACAACGCGTAAACGTAATTCCGATGCTTTGAGAGAATATCTCAATGTGTTGAAATATGCTGTAATTCCGGAATATAAGATTCTGAAAGGTAAGATGTCGTTTGGAGGTTTGGTAGAATTTGTATCAAGATTCAAAGAACAGTCACAAAATTACAAAGTAGATCAAGGAGTAGAAATTGCAGACGATCTTTTGCGTAATATCAAAAATCTTGATATTTCTACGATTACCATCAATACACGTAAGCTTGAAACATTTGTTCTTAATTTGACAAAAGAATTGCAGTAATTTTGGTTTTATTGCGGATGTCTTTACAATCTTTTTTATTCCGTGCCGCCATGCTTTAAAAATCTGACGGCGTCCATCGCAATTCAACAGCCGTTTTCCCGTACTTCCAAAACCCGGGAAAACGGTTGGGTTTGCAAGGTCATCAGTATCATGATGTAAAAATATATACTTATCTAAACAAAAATCTCCACAATATTGGGGATGAGCTTGCTTTATTTCAATCATTCCATGTTCATGTTTTGTTACATCACCGGAAATGTAACATTTCGGTCTTTAGAAAACAATTTCTTATCTCCAATATTCGTTTTTACCCATTACAACTTTTCGATGTCTTCAACAGATAATTGAGTTATATCGGCAATTATCTGAATATCATAACCTTTAGCTTTCATACGTTTGGCGTTTTCAAGTGCATTCTGACGTGCGCCTTCTGCACGTCCTTGTTGTAAACCTTGTTCTAAGCCTTTTTCTAATCCTTGTTGCAATCCTTCCTCTTTCCCTTTTCCAAAGCCTTTGGTTTCGGCGTCGTTCATCGCGTTGGTTATATCCCATAAATTATGCAAACTTTCTTCATAATCAGAATACTCTTTGTCGGTAAACATCGCAATTTCCGCTTGTTTAAATAGTTTTTCAAAAATGCGCTCTTGCAATTCTTTCGGACGCTCCAACAATTTCGGAAGATTTTTCAATACGAAAAGCCATTTTTCATACATCGTTTCAAGTTCATTTTCTTTTTTATCGAACTTCGGCATTTCAAGATAGATGTATACAAGTTTTTTGTAAAAAACTTTTCCCGTTATGCGGTCAGTTAGCATTACAACGTGCATTAAGTCATCATCGGAAAACTCATTAACGGTTTTTAGTTCGCCGGTCTTATCGTCTTTTTCTTCGTCCTTGAAAACAAAATTCAGAATACCAACGGTGTAAATTTTTTGAAGTTCATAATTCCAATGTTCGTCAGAATTGTCCCGTTTTGCCATTTCACGAATCGGAAACGACGAATAGTAAACACTTCTATCTTTGAAAAACTGTTGAAATACATTTTGCATTTCCACGATGAATTTTGCACCGCTTTTTGTAGTACAATAAACATCAAAAATTGCTTTTCTTTCAGAAGCTTTCCGACCGAGTTTTTCGGCGTTGAGATATGTAATATCAAGAATTTCGTCCTTCGGAATCTCGCTACTTCTCTCAAACAACGCGTTCAAAAAACTAATTAACAGGTCTTTATTAAACTCTGAACCAAAAAGTTTTTTGAATCCGAAATCAGTATATGGGTTAAGATATTTTGACATAATATTATTCGTTATTTAGTTACATTTGCAAAAGTAGTAAATATTTGGTGAAATTAAAAGTTTTCATCGCAATTCCTCCGCCGTTTTCCCGGGCTTGGAAAGCACGGAAAGACGCAAATTTTTATTAAAATTATCGCGTAAAAAAGTTGATTAAATAATAATGCAATAATCAATAATATTTTATCATCTTATTACGTGAAAATTTCAATGGATTTGATGTTATTAAATAAATCAATTGACAAAAATACAAATTACAATTAAGATTTGTAGAATTTCCAAAATAAATTTGCGACAGTCCGCGCAGATTTATTTTTCACTTAAAAATTTTTCCCATCCGCTCGGATTGAAACTTTTTCGAGACCAAAATTTTTCCTATCCGCTTGGATTGAAACTTTTTCGAGACCAAAATTTTTTCCATCCGCTCGGATTAAGACTTTTTTATGACAAAATTTTTTCCATCCGCTTGGATTGAAATTTTTTCGAGACCAAAATTTTTTCAATCCGCTCGGATTAAGACTTTTTATGACAAAATTTTTTCCATCCGCTTGGATTGAAATTTTTTCGAGACCAAAATTTTTTCAATCCGCTTGGATTGAAACTTTTTATGACAAAATTTTTCCCATCCGCCTGGATTGAAACTTTTTCGAGACCAAAATTTTTTCAATCCGCTTGGATTGAAACTTTTTCGTGACAAAATTTCCCCCATCCGCTTGGATTGAAACTTTTTCGTGACCAAAATTTTTTCAATCCGCTTGGATTGAAACTTTTTCGTGATAAATTTTTTTCCATCCGCCTGGATTGAAACTTTTTCGAGACCAAAATTTTTTCAATCCGCTTGGATTGAAAAAATTTCGTGACAAAAATTTTTTCAATCCGCTCGTCTTGAAAATTTCTTGGTAATAAAAATAAAATCAAACACGATAAAATACTACAAAATATAATAGTTGTAAAATTCTAAAATACAGCAAAAGTTAGATTAGATAATAATACGGCTCAACTTTCGTATGTATTGAATTTTTATTTTAACACCGAATTAAACGAATTAAGACGAATACAATTAAATTAACCCAAAAAAAATCAGAATCTTCGATTTCGATTTTTTACGAATTAAAACGAATATTATTTTCTGTAGTATTGTATTTGTTAAAATTCGTATTTTTAATTTTTCAAAGGAAAATAAAAATCTTCGTTGAATAAAAAAACTTCGTTTTATTCGTTTTATTTGTTTAATTCGGTGACAAAAAATATATTCTATTACAAAAAAATTACTTGCGAAAGTTGAGATAATTATTTTGTGATGTTTAAGAAAATGTTTAATTTGGCGCGGAAATAAAATTCTGATAATTTTCTAAGAATATTAATTTTAATAAAAACCATAACTTTAATATACACAATGAAGAAAGGATTTAAAATTATTGTTTTAGCTAAGCAAGTGCCGGACACTCATAATGTAGGCAAAGATGCTATGAAGGAAGATGGTACAATGAACCGTGCCGCTCTTCCGGCTATTATAAATCCAGAAGACCTCAATGCACTCGAACAAGCGTTGAGAATCAAAGATCAATATCCCGAAACTCAGATTACAGTTCTTACAATGGGTCTTCCTAAGGCGGTTGAAGTTTTGAAAGAAGGCTTATACAGAGGTGTTGATAAGGGAATCCTCCTTACCGACAGAAAACTCGGCGGTTCTGATACTCTTGCTACAAGTTATGCTATTGCTCAGGCAATCAAGACAGTAGGCGATTATGACATGGTATTGTGCGGACGTCAGGCTATCGACGGTGATACTGCTCAAGTAGGACCGCAGGCTGCTGAAAAACTCGGTATTCCTCAAATTACATACGCTGAAGAAATTCAAGAAATTACAGAAAGTTCTATTACTGTAAAAAGACGTTTGGAATCCGGCGTTGAAGTTGTAAAAGCTCCGTTCCCTGTTTTGGTAACAGTTCATGGTTCTGCCGCAGCTTGCCGTACCAGAAATGCAAAATTTTATATGAAGAACAAAAACGATGAGTCAAACATCATAACATGGGGTGCTGCCGATATCAACGTTGAAGACGAAAAAGTTGGTAAAGCAGGTTCGCCTACAACTGTTAAAAAAATCGATGCAGTTGTTCTTCAAGCCAAAGAATCAAAGAAACTTACATCTTCAGATCAAGATGTTGACACTTTGATAAAAGATTTGCTGTCAAATCATATTTTAGGTTAATTCCGGTTTAGACAGTTTTTTATCTAATTAAAATTTTACAAGTAGAAAAAGATGAATAACTTATTTGTATATTGCGAAACAGAACAAGGCGTTGTAGCTGACGTAAGTCTTGAACTACTTTCAAAGGGTCGCAAGCTCGCCAATACTCTCGGATGCCAGCTCGAAGCTATTGTTGTAGATTACAATCTATATAATATCGGTAAACAAATTTATAAATACGGTGTTGATGTTATCCACGTTGCAGATGACAGAAAACTCGCTCCTTATCAGACACTTCCTACTCAAAAGATAATTTGTGATATCATCAAACAAGAACAACCGCAAATTATTCTTTTCGGAGCATCAAGCGTTGGTCGTGATTTGGCACCGCGTGTTGCAAGTGCATTGAGATGCGGTCTTACTGCTGACTGTACTTCTCTCGAAATCGGTGATTACGAAGACAAAAAAACTGTAAAAGAAGATAACGGTGAACTCAGAACTATTGTTACACCTTACAAAGATCTTCTTTATCAAATTCGTCCTGCTTTCGGCGGCAATATCATCGCTACAATTCTCAACCTTCAGGCACGTCCTCAGATGGCAACAGTTCGCGAAGGTGTGATGAAAAAAGAAGTTTACGACGAAAATTATAAAGGTGTTATCAAACCTTTCGACTGGAAAAAATCTGTTACAGATTTGGATTTTGTTGTTGAAATTATTTCAAGACAAATCGAAAAGTCTAAAATCAACCTCAAAGCTGCTCCGGTAATCGTTGCCGGCGGTTATGGCGTCGGTTCTAAAGAAAATTTCCAATTATTACACGAATTAGCTGACGTATTAGGTGGCGAAGTCGGTGCTTCAAGAGCGGCAGTTGATGCCGGATTCACCGAACATGAACGTCAAATCGGTCAAACCGGTGTTACTGTAAGACCTAAATTGTATATCGCTTGCGGTATTTCGGGTCAAGTACAGCACAGAGCCGGTATGCAAGAATCGGCTATCATCGTGTCTATCAATACCGATGAAAATGCTCCGATTAATGCTATTGCCGACTATGTTGTTATTGGCGATGTGGCTGAAGTATTGCCGAAAATGATTAAATATTATAAAGCTAATTCTAAATAACCATTTAATTTGATAATATAAAATGGCAAATTTTTATAACGATAATCCTGATCTCAAGTTTCATCTTCAACACCCATTGATGAAACGTATTATTGATCTGAGGGAAAACAACGATTATTCTGACAAAGATAAATACGATTACGCTCCAAAAGATTTTGAAGACGCTCTCGATAACTACGACAAAACTATGGAAATTTGCGGCGAGGTTTGCGCCGATGTAATCGCTCCTAATGCTGAAGGTAACGATTTGGAAGGTCATTCTATCGAAAACGATCATCTTAAATACAATAAATATGCTTCTGCCGATTACGAAGCTCTCCGCAAAGCCGGTGTTTGGGGTATTACAATGCCGCGTAAATACGACGGCTTGAATATGTCAAACGTTCCTTATATGATGGTTGGCGAAATGGTTTCAAGAGCTGACGGCGGTTTCTGTAATTTCTGGGGTCTTCAGGATTGTGCTGAAACTATCCTTGAATTTGCTTCTGAAGAAATCAAACAAGAATACTTGCCTAAGGTTGCCAAAGGTGCTACACTTTCTATGGTTTTAACAGAGCCTGATGCAGGTTCCGATTTGCAGTCAGTACAATTGAAAGCTACTTTCGATGAAGAATCCGGGATGTGGTTGCTCAATGGCGTAAAACGTTTTATCACCAACGGAGATGCTGATATTCAGCTTGTTTTGGCTCGTTCGGTAGAAGGCACAACAGACGGTCGCGGTTTGTCGTTGTTTGTTTATGACAAAGATAAAAATTGTGAAGTAGTACGCCGTGTAGAAAACAAACTTGGTATTCACGGTTCACCAACTTGCGAAATGGTTTACAAAAATGCACCGGCAAAGTTGGTCGGCGAAGAAAAACTCGGTCTTATCAAATACGTGATGTCTTTGATGTACGGTGCACGTTTGGGCGTTGGCGGACAGTCGGTAGGTATTGCAGAATCTGCATATCGTGAGGCTTACAAATATGCTCAAGAGCGTGAACAGTTCAAACAACCAATCATCAAATTCCCGGCTGTTTATCAGTTGCTTGGCAATATGAATGCAAAAATCAAAGGTATGCGTTCTTTGCTTTACGAAACAGCAAGATTTGTTGATATGTCAAAACTTCTTACCGCAAAGAAAAACGAAGGTACATTGCCTAAGGAATTGCGTAACGATTTGAAATATTTCGTTAAGATGGCCGATGCATTCACTCCGTTGTTGAAACTTTTCTCTTCAGAATGGTGCAACTCTGTTTGCTACGATGCATTGCAAATTCACGGCGGTTCGGGTTATATGAAAGATTTCCCAATCGAAAGAATGGTTCGTGACGCTCGTATTACTACAATTTACGAAGGTACATCACAACTTCAGGTTGTTGCTGCAATCAAAGGTGTTACTACAGGGATTTTTGCTGAACGTATGGCTGAATATGACAAAATGCTTGAAGGTGCTGATAATCTTGCAGAATAGAAAGCAAAATTGCTTGAAATGACTGCTGATTTTAATCACGCTGTTGAAATCGTAAAAGAATACAAAGACAATGATTATCTTGATTTCCAAGCTCGTAATTTGGTTGAAATGGCGGGTAACATCGTTATTTCTTACCTTTTGTTTACTGACAGCTTGAGAGGTGAACAATTCCTTGCTCCGGCAAATATCTTCTTCAAACTTGCAGTTGCCGACAATGCTCAGCGTTTTGAATATGTTAAGAACGGTAAGCCTGAAGATTTGAATAACTACAGATAGGAAGTCATAATAAATAAATTCATATATTAAGCGGTAGAATCGGGATTTGTTTCCAAATTCTACCGCTTTATTTATATGTAGATTTTTTTACTGAATTTTTACACCTTGTAAAATTTCCGCGAAAATCCTTCTGGCATTTTCTATACGGTCTTTAGGCAAATCGTTTAATCCTTCAAGCGGATATTTCAATCCCATTTCCTCGTATTTATATTTGCCCATCGTGTGATAGGGGAGGAGTTCTACACATCCTACTACAGAATATTGTTTGATATAATTGGCTACAGCTTTCAATTTCTCATCATCGTCGGTATATGTCGGTACTACTACGTGACGAATCCAAGTCGGTTTCCCGATGTCCTGAAGATAATTCAGAAACTGTTTGTTGTTGTCTCGTTTTTGTCCCGTGTATTTTGTATGCAGTTCATCGTCAATGGTTTTGATATCAAGTAAAACCAAATCGGTATATTCCAATGCTTGTTTTGCCTTGTCGTGAAAATATATTCCTGAAGTGTCGAGAGCAGTATGAATGCCGTTTTGTTTGCAAATTTTGAAAAATTCGATAACAAAATCAGCTTGTCCCAACGGTTCGCCGCCGGTGAGAGTTACACCGCCTGATTTTATGAAATTTTTGTAGCGTTTTACTTCATTGAAAAGTTCATCGGGAGTCATTTCGTATTTTGCTTTTGCACCGAAATCCCAAGTGTCGGGGTTGTGACAAAACATACAACGCATCGGGCAGCCTTGCATAAAGACTACATATCTTAATCCCGGTCCGTCTACTGTGCCGAAACTTTCAAGTGAATGTATTTTTGCTTTCATGATTTTTTATTTTGATGAGGATTGTTTTGGTGGCAAAGTTACTAAAATGGTAAGAGATGTCAACAAAAAAAGCAGGATTTCCTTTTGCGGAAGACCCTGCTTATATTGTAAATTCTTAAAATTACCTTGATTATTTTGTTTCTTCAGAAATTTCTTTTGTTTCTTTCTTAGTTTCTTCCTGAGTAATTGTACCGTCAGCAACAATACAACTCTTTTCTACTGTGATATTTACGTCTGTGCAAACATTAAGAAGAATTGTAGTATCATATACTGTAACTACTGTACCGTGAATTCCGCCTACGGTCATTACTTTTGAACCGCTTTTGATTTCTTGACGGAATTTTTCCATTTCTTTTTGTTTCTTTTGTTGCGGACGCATAATCAAGAAGTAGAAAATGGCAAACATGATTACCATCATAATTATAAAACTCATGCTACCGTTTTGTCCTTGTACAGGTGCTGCTTGCAATAAAATATTCAATAAATTCATTTTTTGTTCGTGATTAAATATTAGTTAAAAAAAAATTAGTTAGTGATATTTCTTTTTTATTTTACTACCACTTCGCCTGTTATTACAAGATCGAAGATATTGTCTTTGCAGTTGGTAGTTACTTTTATTGTTTTGTACTGAGTGCCTGATTTTCCGTTGGAATCAAATCTTACTCTTATAGAGCCTGTTCCGTTGGGACTTACAGGACTTCTGTCGTATTCAGGTACAGTACATCCGCATGAAGTTTCCACCTTTTGGATTATCAGATTTTTGTTGCCGGTGTTTCTGAACTTGAAATCATAACTTGTTTGTTCGCCCTGAAGTATTTTACCAAAGTTGTAAACTGCGGTATCAAATTTTATTTCAGGATATCCGTTAACGTCTTCTGTAGTAACAGTTTCAGCAGCTTGTTGCTGATTGTTGTTGTTGCCGCTGCCTGCGCACGATACTGTTGCTATTGATGCGCAAAGAGCAAACATCATCAAAAGGTTTTTGTTTTTCATGGTTTTATTCTTCATTAGTGTTTATATTATTTGGCATTTCAGCGATTTTTTTGATTTTGCCGGTGCTGATTAATTCTGTCACAATTTTGTCGAGTACGCCGTTTACAAATGTGCTGCTCTTTGTGGTTGAATAGTTTTTGGCAAGTTCAATATATTCGTTGAAAGTTACTTTCAAAGGAATTTCCGGAAACATCTCTACTTCTGACAATGCGGTCTGAAGAATAAGGATGTCGAAAAATGCGATACGTTCAATATCCCAGTTTTTGGTGTATTCCGAAATTAAATCTTTGTACTTATCGCCTTTCGCAATTGTGGTTCTGAATAATTTGATAACAAAATCGCGGTCGTCGTCGCTCTTGTACATGCCCGGAAGCGCATAAGAGTTGTCGTAACCGATTTTGTAACGCTCTATTGTTCTCAAAACCATACCGATGATAAACTCCACAGTATCAATCCAATAGATTGACATCTCTTCGAGAATTTGGTACAACAAATCGCAGTCGTAAATTACGGTTTTGTACATGAAAGAAATTATCTTCTTGTCATCATCGTAAGTATTGGTTTCCTTGTTCATATATTCAACATACTCATCTGTTTGTTTGAGAGTGTTAAAAATACGTTTAGGAAGTTCCGGATTGTTGGTCCACGAAAGTTTTGTACTGTTGATACGAGTTTTGAATTGTTCGTTTTCTCTGAACTGGGCAATGAATTTGTTGTTCACAAATTTCAAATTGGGATTTAAATCCTGTTCTGTGGGACGCAATTTTTGTTTTTGCGTGTTAATTACCTGACGGGCATAGTCGCATACATCGCATCCTAATAACAGTAGGAAAAAGTAAAGGTCGTATGATTTTTGGATACTATACAACAATTCTTTTTCGGATTTGGCAATATCCAAATCACCGCCTTGATAAAAAGAATAAATAGTTTGCAAGACTTTTATTCTCAAAATTCTTCTACTAATCATTGTGAAAAAAAGAGCTAAATAATTCGCTGCAAAGTTAATCTTTTATCGTATTGAATGAAATAAAATTGATGATAATTTTCGGTTAAGAAAAAAGAAAATTCAAAATCTTTATTACCTTTACATCCTGAAATAACAATTTGTAAACTAACTTAATTTCATGAAATGGAATATTTTTTTGATTATACCGGTCAACAATTGCTTGATATGGCACGGGGAAGATATTTGCAACTTGTTGACTATAAGATACCTGTAGAAAGTGTAAGAAATAATGTTGTAAATTTGTTGCAATATACAATTCATTATCAGCAGCTTTTTATGGATTTTGAGGCGGCGGTAATTATTCTTATGAAACGCGATTCTGCTTTTCCTAAGTCTTACAAACTTCTCAAAAATATTGATACTGAGTATACTGTGAATTATGTACTTGATACTGCTCATACTTTGATTGCCAATTGTGTTTCTGAAGCTTTTTATTCCAAAGTTTTTGAGGATTTAACTTTGAATTATGTTTCGGTTTTACTGAAAGACAATTTTAAGTTTCGTAAAAATTCAACTTCTGATTTTTTGGAACTGCTTGATTATAAGTCGATGTCAGACGAGCATCTTTACAAATTGCTAAAAGATTGTATCGGTATTCTCAACGAAAGAATTTTGAAATTTGATGAATTATGCAGCGATTTTGAAAAATCTCATCAGATAAAACTTGATGACAATTCACCTTGTCTTGCCGGATTTTTGGATATCGCACGGGATTTGTTGAATTTGAAAGCCGTATCTTTTATATTGTATCAACGTTGGATTCATCATCCTGAAAATGAGAAATTTGCAATTACGATAGAACCGTCTTTTTTGGAAAATATTGCATTTGCGGCTCTTCGGGCAGAAGTTTACGTTTTGAATATCATTCATGCTTTGTTTTTTTACAATACAATTTCTGTTAACGATTTGATATTCTTTAAGTTGACTCTGCATTGTTATGACCGTTGCAAGTCGGCTTTCGAGAAAGAAAATACCAAGTTTGATAAGTTTTGATAAAAATTTATGCAGATTTGCAACTAATTTCAGTATTTTTTGCCAAAATTTAATATCTTTGCGGTATTAAAAATCAATATTCCTATGGATAAGACAATTATTACTGTTGTTGGCAAAGATACAGTGGGTATCATTGCAAAAGTTTGTACATATTTGGCTGAAAACCAAATTAATATTCTCGATATATCTCAGACCATTGTTCAGGGATATTTCAATATGATGATGATTGTTGACATGCAAAAATCAATAAAGATTCATGATGATGTTTCGGCTGATCTTAATAATCTTGGTGAACAAATCGGCGTTATCATCAGATGTCAAAAAGAAGAGATTTTCAACAAAATGCACCGTATCTAAATAACATCTTTACACGATTCCAACATGATTAATATATACGAAGTTGCAGAAACCAACGCGATGATTGAACACGAGAATCTTGATGTACGTACTATCACAATGGGTATCAATCTGTTGGATTGTGCTGATACAAATCTCGAACGCGTTTGTAGAAATATCAAAACCAAAATCGCTTCTTATGCAAAAGATTTGGTTCAGACCGGTGAATCTATTGCAAGAGAATACGGTATTCCTATCGTAAACAAAAGAGTTTCAATTACTCCGATATCGCTTGTAGGAGCTTCGGCTTGTCATTCGCCGGAGGATTATGTTAAAATTGCAAAAACTCTTGACGATGTAGCTAAAGAAATCGGTGTTAACTTTTTGGGCGGATATTCTGCCATTGTTTCCAAAGGGATGTCAAAAAGTGATGAACTTCTTATTCGTTCCATTCCGGAAGCATTGTCTCAAACTGAGAGAATTTGCAGTTCTATAAATGTGGGTTCTACCAAAACCGGTATCAACATGGACGCTGTAAAACTCATGGGCGAGATTGTAAAAGCTACTGCTGAGCGTACAAAACATTGTGATTCTTTGGGATGTGCAAAACTTGTAGTTCTTTGCAATGCTCCTGATGACAATCCTTTTATGGCAGGAGCTTTTCACGGAGTTTCTGAGGCAGACGCTATTATAAATGTAGGTGTTTCGGGACCGGGCGTTGTTAAATACGCTTTGGAGCAATTGGAAAACGCTAATTTCGAGACACTTTGCGAAACAATTAAGAAAACAGCGTTTAAGATTACACGTGTCGGACAACTTGTAGCTCAAGAGGCATCGCGACGTCTTGGTGTTCCGTTTGGAATTATTGATCTTTCGCTTGCTCCGACTCCTGCTGTTGGAGATTCTGTTGCTGACATCTTGAAAGCTATCGGACTTGAACAAGCCGGCGCACCGGGTACTACTGCGGCTTTGGCTTTGCTCAACGACCAAGTGAAAAAAGGTGGCGTTATGGCAAGTTCTTATGTTGGCGGACTTTCCGGAGCTTTTATTCCGGTAAGCGAAGATCAGGGAATGATTGACGCAGTACAGGCCGGCGCTCTTACTATTGAGAAACTTGAGGCTATGACATGCGTTTGTTCAGTCGGTTTGGATATGATTGCAATTCCGGGTGACACGCCTGCTTCTACAATTTCCGGTATAATTGCCGACGAGGCTGCTATCGGTATGGTAAACCAAAAAACTACAGCTGTGAGAATTATTCCTGTAATCGGAAAAACTGTGGGTCAAGAAGTTGACTTCGGCGGACTTTTGGGACATGCTCCGATTATGCCGGTTAATAAATTTGATTGTTCAGTATTTGTTAACCGTACCGGTCGTATCCCTGCGCCAATTCACAGTTTCAAAAATTAGAGATTTTTTTACAAAAAAGTATAATTCTTCGCCTTTCGTGTGCTAAGAATGGTATCCTAACCTGTGTTGGAGGATTTTTTTAGCGGACAATGATGCTTATCCGCTGCCATTCTTTTAAGTAACGGATGCGGAGAATTTTTTTTTTGACTTTTTTTATTGTTTTAATCGTTTTACGCTAAGAATTTTATCGCCGGTATTCAGCGAGTGAACATATTCCATGCCGTCTACAACGGTTGCAATTACCGATGAAGTGCCGTCCATTATTGTTGCCGGTGCAAGCATGATAAACCATTGAGTAGCAGTGGAATTGTTTAAGGCTGTAGTAACCAAAGCCACTGTACCTTCGTCGAAAATTACATTTGTCAGTTCGGTCGGAATCATTATCGACATGTTTTCATCGTATCCTGTCAGCGAACCTTTGTTTTCAACGTAAGCAGTTGAAATATTTGTGAAACAAGAATTGTCAAAATATTTTTTGTCAACAAGTTTCATAAAGTTAGAAACCGCGATAGGAGCGTTGTTGATATCCGTTTTCAATACAATTTCGCCTTTTTGAGTGTTGATTGCAATTTTTTCACCCGGATCTATCGTGCAGATATATACCCAATCCGGAACATCGCCGATAACATGTTGCGGCGGTGTAATTATTTGTCCGTTAACATCTTTTATGGCTTGAATCAAAATCATATAAGTATCGGCATCGCGTGGAAGTACGCAGTTGTTGAGAGCTTGATTCAAGAAAAATGTATTGATATAATATTCTGCAATTTCTTTATGATTTGCAATTGCTTTTGCCGCAAGTGCAACCATTTGTGTATTACCGTTTTGAATTGCTTTTTTGAAAATCAATGCAAATTCTTCTACAAGATTTTCGTTGTAGTTTTTCTTTCTGAATTTAGAATATTTTTCAAACTCAGGATTTTCGTACATCGCAATCAATGTTTTGATGCCTTCCGTTCTAAGCATCTCATTGTCAGAATAAAAAGATTGATTCTCAATGAAACTGTAACTTGAAAAATCACATTCCAATGCTCTAAGCAATGCTGTTTTTTCGTAAATATTTTGCGCAACTTCAAAACCGGATTTTATACTTGCAGAAATATTTTTCTTGTTGTTTGTAAATTTGAGAGCGGCTGCCAAAAGTTGAGTTCTTGTCTGCCAACCCGGCACTTCTCGTGACAATTCCAAATATTCGCTGCTGTCAGCTTTGATACCTTTGTGATAAAGATATTGTGCCGCGTATGCTGCAATTTTGTCGTCGTAGGATTTGGCTTTTTCTACGATTTCTTGTTTGCAATCTTCGTACGGATAATTTTCAAGTGCAATTATGGAATTGATTGTTACTCTGTAATCTGTACTATCGTTTGTTATTATTTCTTTTAGAAAATTTAATGCACGTTCGTTGTGACATCTTCCAAAAGCAATTGCAAGATTTTTTCTTGTGTACAGCAATTTACTTGATTGGTAAACTTTTATAAAGTTATCAGTCAGATTACCAAAATCAGCATTGCTGATTGCAAAATATTCCGAAGCTATACCGCGAATTTTTTCGTGTATAGTAGTGTCTGTTAATATTTTAATTGCAAATTGAGTAGAATTAATTGAGTAAAAGCCTCTTGAAGCCAAATGGCAAAAACCTTTCATTACTCCGGAAATTACAGTAACATCCGAAATAGTATCAGCCACAGCTTCAATTTTTTCGAGCGCATTTTCAGTTCCGCATTTGCCCAAAGCTTCGTATATTGAGCTAATTACTACATTGTTCTGTTCTTTGCTGAGATCTTCCAAAAGATATTTTTCACCTGCATTGTGTCCGATTTGACCAATAGTAAAAACGGCAGCTTCTCTTACTTCCTCGTTTGTGTCGGAAAGTAACGAAGCCGCGGCTACGGTCGCCATGCTGTCTTTCATCGTTCCAACTGCCAGAACTGCTGCTTTGCGATATTCCGGAAACTCGTTGGAGAAAAATTTTATCAATTCGGCTGTGTTTTCTGCACATCTGAGTTCATAAATTTTTCTAAGAGTAGCATCTGTGTATATGTTAGTTTCTGCGATGGCGTTTCCATCGTCAGCGGATGTGCGCCTTTCTCCACAAGATGAAGTTATCATCATTGATAATACTAATGCGCACATTATCAATATTTTCATAGTTTAATATGTAAAGTAATGTAGTTCAGTAAAAAACATTTTCACCTGTAAATTACAATAAGCGTTCCAAAAGGGAAAAGATACGGAAATAAAAAATAATTATTTAAAGTTTTGGTGATTAATAAAATTTTTTGTTATCTTTGAGCGGACATATTTACTAAAATGGGAATACTAAGTAGCAACATATCTTCACAATTAATTCAGCCTGGTGATTCTATTAATAACCAGTTAGTCAATTATTTAATTGATTCTCACGAAGATAATATACTCTTCTGTCGCAAGGATAATTATGCTATCATTGCTGCAAACGAGTCGTCTACTCATATTTTTGCAGATGACAGACATAAAATTATTGGCAAAAATATTTTCGAACTTTTGCCTTTTACTACTCCAGCGTCTGTAATTGAGCAGATTAGCAAACTCGAACAAGACGGATTAGTAGATGTAAATATTTCAACTTCTGATGATAATGTATACAATTTAAAAGTTTCGCTTTTTTATGAAAAATTGCTTTTCGTAATTAAGAATCTTAGCAAGAAATCCGGAAATTTGGAAGAAAACAGTTTTAAAATGCTGTTTGAAAATATGTCCTCCGGCTTTATTTACATGAAAGCAATTGCAAATGACGAAGGTGAAATTGTTGATCATCATATTTTGGATGTAAACTCCACTTTTGAAATTCTTTTCAATGTAGAGAGAAGTGAAGTTCTCGGAAAAAAACTTTCTGAAGTTGTGTCTTTTATGGATGATATTTTGATAAAAATCTTGGCAAAAACTTCACGTTCAGGTAGTTCGTATTCTGATAATTTCTTTTTCAAACCGTTGAAAAAGCATTTTGAGGTTCGTACATATTCACCGCGAAAAGGATATTCTGCTGCGGTTTTCAATGATATTAAAGCCGAAATGGAAATTCGTAACGACTTGATTGTCAAAAACGAAATTTCAAAAGCTTTTGCTTTGGGACATAATACCGATCTTTATAAAGTAGTTTTGAATTTGGTGTTGAAAGCTACCAACAGTCCTTACGGATATATCGGTTATTTGTCTAACAAAGGTGATATCGTATGTTTTGCCTGCAACGATGATAAAATTCAAGTGGTGGTTGATGAGCATGGCAACGAGCGTATTGTTGATATAAGTTCCATGATATCAAGTCATTGTATTGCTTCAAAAAAACAGGAAATAGGTTCTGGATTGCATAAACATATTCTTTCAACTCCTGTTATTGACAATGATAAAGTAATCGGTTTGATTGGAACTGCCGGTGCTGTTAATAATTACAATCAAAAGGCAAAGAGTTTTATACAAGGTTTGGCAAATTATATTTCACCGCTTATGGCTGCTGAAATCAAGGATCGTAATTATCGCCGTGACCTTGTGGAAGCTAAGGAGCGTGCCGAGGAAAACGAAAAGTTGAAATCGTCGTTCCTTGCAAATATTTCTCACGAAATCAGAACTCCAATGAACGGAATTACAGGATTTTGTGAACTTTTGGCTAAGGCGGACAACCTTACTGAAAAACAGCAAAAATATATCTCTATTATTATTAAGTCTTCTCGTCAGCTTTTGCATATCGTGGAAGATATTATGGATATGTCAAAACTTCAGACTCAGCAGGCAAAGTTGAATGTAGCACCGCTTCATCTCAACAAAATGCTTGATGAAATTGAAATTATGATGTCGGCTATTTCTAATGAAAAACATATCGAACTTGTTGTAAATAAAGGTCTTGCCGATGATGCAGCTTATATTTATGCCGATAGTTACAAACTGAAAAAAATTCTTGAGTCGTTGATTTCCAACGGTATTAAATTTACAAATGTTGGTAGTGTCTCGTTCGGATATCAATTGGAAGACGACAGTTTGGTATTTAAAGTTGCTGATACAGGCATTGGTATTCGTAAGGAGCTTCATGAAGGCATTTTTTCATCATTCCGTCAAGCCGAAAATCTTATGGAACGCAAATATAGCGGAGTCGGTATCGGACTCTCCATCAGCAAAGGTTTTGTGGATTTGATGAATGGTAAAATTTGGCTTGAGTCCGAACCTGGTAACGGCTCTACTTTCTTTGTAAAAATTAAGTACGATCCTGTCAATTAAATTTCCGCTACTCCTTTAATTATCAATTACTTCGTATATTGCCGAACCTGATGAATAATCCGGTGACAAAATATGTAAAATCGTTGTGATTGTGGGAGTTATATCTTCTATGCTTACTCTTCGGCTTATGGTTTGTTTTTTGATATTTTTGCCGTAAAAACAAAGTGGCACGTGAGTATCATGATTGTAAGCCGAATTTTGCGCCGAGTTGGAAAATGTAGAACTGCTTTCCTGAATTTCTGAAATTCCGGGTTCAAGATTTATGATTATGTCACCGGAGCGTTTTCTGTAAAATGAATTTCCGGCTTGTTTCCAAATCCCTGAAAGTGAATGATTATCAAGCAGTGCCGATGATGGTACGGCGTTGGCTATGCCGTCGATTTCCAACATAAATTGTGATGCCATGTCCAAAACTTCGTGTTGCGAAAGTTTGTGACGTTCCATTGCAAAATGATTTAAGTAAATTTGTCGGTTGTGATATTTTTCTACCCATTTTTCATCACCGTAAAGAGCTCGCAAATAAGCATTAAGCAATGTCATAAAATGCTGGACATCAATTTTTTGACCTGTCATTCCCATATCTTGTAAAAACTGAGGTGTGTCCGACGAACCTCGATCGGCTGTTAGAAAAATTACATAGTTTCCTTTGCCAAGTTTTGTGTCTAAAGCATTGATGATGTTAGCAATATAAGTATCAAGCCGGAGGTAAGTATCTTCCAATTCCACCGATCTGATGCCGAACAAGTCGCTCACGCAGCTTGCCGCCGAAAAGTTTATCATTAGCAAATCAGTAAAATTATCTTTGCCAATATCTTCGTTTTCAATTAGTTTCAATACAAAATCTTTTACCATTTCATCTGAAAATGGTGTGTATTTTAGAAGTTGAAACTGTTTGCCTTCGCTCATCTGTTTCAAATTGTAAGGAAAAGTACTTTTGCCGTTGATTCCGTTTTCGTAAAAACTGTTGTCCGGCAACGATGCATGATAATCGTTGATATTTTTCAATGTAAACCAACCTCGATTTATAAAATTATTGGCTTTTTGTTCAGAATTAAAATCTTTTACCCATTTCGGAAGTTCTCCCATGTAATACGAACTTGTAATAAATTCACCTGTTTTTTCATCAAACCAATAAGCTGCATTTGCAAGTTTTCCCGAAGGTATTATTGCTCCGATATTGTTGTAAGATACGCTGAACACCTTGCTTTGCTTGTAGTTACTCAGTTTCATCTCGTCTCCGAGAGTGGTGCCGAGGAGTTTTAGCGGTGAAACTTTGCCCGTTTCGGAGTTGGAGCCTATCGCCATGAATTTGTTGTCGTTGATTGAGGATACATATTTTTTTGTAGTTCTGTCGTACCAAGAATTTGAGATAATTCCATGATTACAAGGATTTGCGCCCGTGTAAATTGTTGCGAATCCCGGAGCCGGCTCGGTAATCATGTAATTGTAATACGCATTGCTACAGTTTGCGCCTTGATACATCAATCTCATGAAACCGTTGTCAGACATCCAGTTACCGTATCTCGCAATTGCATCGTAACGCATTTGTTGTACTACAATTCCTACAATTACGGGCGGAGTTTGCTGTGCTTTCGCGGTAAAAAATAGTGCTGTGAATGTAAATAAACTAATTAGTAATTTCTTCATTTTCTTGTTCTTGCTATGATTTCTTCTGTTCTAAAACTGTCTTTTAATGTGTTATTTCTTGTAATTGTTTCTTGATTGAGGTTTGCGTCTGAATTTCCGGACCATCTTCTGCATAAATATAGTACGTCGAAAATTCTTGCAATTTTGTATTTTCTGCTAAGTCTGAGGCACAAATCGTAATCTTCGCCGTAACTGAAATTTTTGAATTGATTTTGTCTTACTGCCGGAGTGAAATAGCATCTTGGAGCTCCAAAACCGTTGACTCTCAAAGCATTGTTCGCACCGTTTCCTTGCGTGTATTCTCTGTGGTCAATTATAAGATTGTTGAGCGGTTTCATTTCAATATCTGTTAAACGATAACTTCCAATTACTACGCCGCATTTTTCTTTACGAAAAGTGTCAACTATTTTTTGTAAAGTGTCAGTGTCGGAATATACGTCGTCGCTGTCGAGCTGTACTGCAAAAGCTCCACAATTTTCGTTGTTGATACCAAGATTCCAACATCCGCCGATTCCGAGATTTTCTTCTTTCGGTATCAGATGTACAAGTCGTTGATTTTTAATTGAATTGATTGCTTCTGTTGTGCTATTTTCCGAATGATTGTTTATTACAATTACGTTAAAATCAAAATCAGTTTTTTGACTTAATGCCGAATTTATAGCGTCTTTGATTGTGTTCGGACGGTTTTTTACCGGAATTATTACCGAAGCCGTATATTTAAACGTCGATACAATTTTATCAAAATCAGCGATTTCCGATGTGCAAGGCGTGATATAAGCATTTACTTGTTTAAGATATTTTGTAAAAACTTTTTCAGCCTCTATTTGGTAATCACGGTTTCGTGGGTCACAGTACGAAAAATGCGAATTTTCAAAATCCGGATCGTTACTATTATTATATAGTGTATAGAATTTTTCGGTTTTAACAATTTTACCTACTCGTGATAACTGAAGTCGCAAATCGTAAAGTGCTGCGTGATTGAGATTTGTGTCGAGACTTCCTAAAATTGATTTTGCTTTTTGGTTGTTGATAATCATACATTTTCCGAAATCAAAATCGTCGCGAACCGAGCCTTGAGAATAGTTGCAAAGTGGAAAATTTTTGCCGTCTTTGTCGGTAAATTCGCTGTACAAAATCGACCAGTCTTCTTTATGTTCAGTTAATAATTTTGAAATATCTGCTGTTGAAAACTTGATGTTTTCAAAAATAAACATCGTAAAATCAGTTTCGCAATTATCAAAATATTCCAAAATATGTTCTGATTTGGAAAAATTCAAACTTAAAGCATCTTTTTTAATTGATTCAGGTATGTTGCAACCTTCTGATACAATGAATTTTAGATTTGGTATTGTCATGTGTTTGTTTTTTTTGAAAAAAATATGTAAAAATATTGACAAAAAAATTTGTTAGTGCATAATTTTTGTTTAATTTAACGCAGATTTAATAAGTAAAAAATCGAAACCTAAAATTGTAAATAATTAAAAAAATATAAGGTATGGCAAACAATACAATTCCACCTAAATCACGTATTGAATGGTCCAAACTTATAAGTGGAGAAATCAATTATAAGTTCAAAAACTACGTGTTGCAAATACGTATTTATCAGATGAGAAAGGATATCAGTATGGGTAAATTAACTTTGTCAGCGGCAGTTGACCAGTTATACGACTTGTGTGTAAAGTATTCTCTTGCAGTTCAAGTCGATTGTAAAGCTATTTTTGGAACATGGTAATTAACAATGCTTAAAAGAAAATTAAGATGGAAAACAAATTGTATTCAAAACAAGAAGTTATAGACTTCATCAATCAAGGCAGAGTTCTTTTACTGTCAGGTAGTGAAAAAGCATTGTCTGCTCTACCTGCCGGTAAATGGATTTCCGGTACTACTCCGTATTTTATGGATACTGTCGGTAAAATTAACGAAGATATGATTTTCGTTGATGATTTTACCCTTATCGCCAAAAATGCGAAGGTTGCAACTTATGATAAAAATTCAATCAAAGATATCGCAGTTCATGGTTTTCAAAATGGTTTTATTGTTGTAACAATGCCTATTGAAACCGATGTGTATTACGAGTTTTCTAATTATTCTCTTGAATATGAGAATATTTTCAATAATCCTGTTGTCGGGTATGTGTCTTGTATGAAATTGGAGGATTATGGCAAGGTAAAATCCAAAACAGGTTCAGGTATCAACGGAAAACTTAGTGAAGAACTTGCTTCGGTGCTTTACGTGGAATTGCCTGATCATCTTGCAGCTCGTGCCGAAATTATAAATCTTGATACTATTGACGAAAGTACACCGGAAATTGTCTTCCCGAAAAATGGTTTTGTTCAGTCTGACTGTACTATTGATGGAAAACCGGGAAATATTTCTGAATATTTTGAGAATGTTGTAAAACCGAAGCTTGGCGGGTATACTCAATTGATTACAAGTCAAAATGGTGCGCTTATCAATCGCGACCCGAAAGTCGTAAATGTCAAGACAGGTGAAACTTCTTTCTATTCGCCGATTTATGCCGGGGATGTTTATCACCTTGTAAAAAACGGTTTGAATTATCGTCAGTTGTTTAATGAGAAACTCAAGGCTAAACATGCTGATATTGCCGCTTGTATTTCATGTGTTTCTTATTTCTTCGGAGGAAACTTTATGGGCAACAATATCGTTAAAAATGGTGTTTATGCTTTTGGTGAAATCGCTTATCAGATTCTCAACAAAACTATTGTAACACTTGAAATTGATAATGTCGATTAATAAAAATTAAGTTTCAGAATATTCATTCTCTCTTAATTCATATATGTTTACGACTGCTGAGACGTGAGGTTTCAGCAGTTTTTTTTATTTAGATGTCTTCTTATTGCGCCAAGTCGCGTAATAGCGTTCATGTCTTCTTCCGAGATATGAAAATCAAGCGATTGAAATTGTTTAAGATGTTGCGGATTTAGTGATTTTATTACGGGACAAGTTTTGCGTTGGAGAGCGTATTTTACACAGATTTGAGCCGTAGTAGCTCCGTATTTTTCACCGAGTTTTAACAACAGAGGTTCGTTAAGTACCTCGCCGTGAGCAAGTGGCGAATAAGCTTGAATCGCAAGATTTGTGCCTTGAAGATATTTGTAAAGTGTGACATTACTGCTTTTGGGGTGCATTTTTATTTGATTGGCAACTGGTTCTATTTTACAATTCTCTACGATATTTTTTATATCCTCTTTCTTGAAATTGGAAACTCCCAGAGCCTTGATTTTGCCTTCAAAATAAAACTTTTCCATAGCTTTCCAGACCTCGCGGTTTTCGTTGAAATATCTTTTAGGACCGTGAATATAATCCCATGGCATTGGTGCATGAATCAGTAACAAGTCAATATATTCAATTCCGAGTTTTTCAAGCGATTTTTCTATAGAATATACAGTGCCGACATAATTTTTGATTTCGGCAGCCACTTTGGTTGTAACAAAAATTTCATTTCTGGGAATACCCGATTCCCGGATTCCTTTGCCAACACTTTCTTCGTTGTTGTAAGCCTGAGCAGTATCTATATGGCGGAATCCCAACTTGATAGCTTCTTTAACAATGTCTTGAGCAACTTCTGCCGGTGTCAACCATGTGCCAAGAGCGATTTTTGGCATCTCAATTTTATTGGAGAGAGTGATTGTGTCTTGTAATGTCATTATTACGAGGTTATTAAGTTTAATGCAAAACTAAAAATTTTTTTGATTTAGACCAAATAATTAAAATTAATTTTATTAAATTTGCACTCAAATTCAAAAGAAGAAAATAATTAGATGATAACAGTATCAAATTTGGCCATACAGTTTGGCAAACGTATTCTATTTCAAGACGTAAACCTTACCTTCAATGATGGTAACTGCTATGGCGTAATTGGAGCCAATGGCGCTGGCAAGTCTACATTCTTGAAACTTATAAGCGGAGACCTCGATTCTACAAGAGGTTCGGTGCAACTCGGTCATGGCGAACGTCTTTCTGTTTTGAGACAGGATCACTTTGCTTTTGAAGAGTATACAGTTCTCAATACAGTAATCATGGGGCACAAGGAATTGTGGGACATCATGCAGGAAAAAGATGCATTGTACGCAAAACCTGATTTCTCGGATGCCGACGGTGAAAGAGCTGGTGAACTCGAAACACGATTCTCTGAACTCGACGGTTGGAATGCTGAGAGTGATGCTGCTGCTTTGCTTTCTGGCTTGGGTATCAAGGAAGAACTTCACTACAAGCTTATGAGCGAACTTTCAGGTAAAGAAAAAGTCCGCGTACTTTTGGCGCAGGCACTTTTCGGTAATCCTGACAACTTGCTCCTCGACGAGCCTACCAACGACCTCGACCTTGACACTGTAAACTGGCTTGAGAATTATTTGTCTAACTTCGAGAAAACTGTGCTTATCGTTTCGCACGACCGTCACTTCCTCGATTCTGTTTGTACTCATACCGTGGATATCGATTACGGCAAGATTACATTATTTGCCGGCAACTATTCATTCTGGTATCAGTCAAGTCAGTTGGCTCTCCGTCAGCAAGCTCAGCAAAACAAGCGTGCTGAAGAAAAGAGAAAAGAGCTCATGGAATTTATCCAGCGTTTCAGTGCCAATGTAGCTAAATCAAAACAGACTACTTCAAGAAAGAAGATGTTGGAAAAACTCAATATCGAAGAAATCCAACCTTCTACCCGTAAATATCCGGGAATCATTTTCACTCCTGATCGTGAACCGGGTAACACTATTCTTACTGTTAAGGACTTGTCTGCTAAATTGGAAAACGATGTTCTTTTCAGTAATGTTAACTTCACTATCGAGAAAGACGACAAAGTAGTATTCTTGTCACACGACCCGCGTGCAATGACGGCTTTGTTTGAGATTATCAACGGTCATCAGCAGCCTGCTACAGGTAGTTATGAGTGGGGTGTTACTATTACAACATGTTATTTGCCGCTTGATAACAGCGAGTTCTTCCAAAAAGATATTACTTTGGTGGATTGGCTCGGACAGTTCTCTGACGATACTACCGAAACATTTATCCGTGGTTTCCTCGGTAAGATGCTTTTCTCTGGTGAAGAAATCTACAAGAAAGCCAATGTACTTTCCGGAGGTGAGAAAATGCGTTGTATGATTGCTCGTATGATGCTCAAGAATGCTAACTGTATGATTCTTGATACTCCTACCAACCATTTGGATTTGGAAAGTATTCAGGCATTCAACAATACTCTTACAAACTTCAAAGGTATCGTTTTGATGTCTTCTCATGACCACGAATTTATCCAGACTGTGGCTAACCGTGTTATTGAGCTTACTCCAAACGGTATCATCGATAAGAGAATTGAATACGATGATTATATTTCAGACGAACGTATCCAACAGCGTCGTGCTGAATTGTATGCTAAAAAATAGTTTTTACTCTTTTTATAAAAGTTAAAAGGGGATGGATTTATAGTCTGTCCCTTTTTTTATTTTTTATGAGGGATAATAGCAGATATATTTTGTCGTTCGATATTATTTATCGTATTTTAAGTGTTCAGCGAGGTATCAAACCCGAAGAACTTCCTCCTGCCGAAGATATCAAGAAGGTAGAGCGTCGTGTTGCCAAGGATGAAAAAAATATGCAGAAAGATTCTAAGAAACTTCTCAAGAGTAATGAAAAATTGGGGCGAGAGTCGCCTCTATTGTTAATTATCACCTCATCTTCACTGGATGCCTAATCACCGTCTTCAATTTTTCCAGCGAGGTTTTTCTTGGGTCGGAAAGATAGATTTCGTGGTGGAGACGGGTGGCGGAGAGGTCGTTGGAGTAGCCGGCGATGGCGATGAAGTCGTCCATAAGTTTCACGGATTCAGGCTCTTGGTCGTAGGTGCCGATGTGCATTATTTGTACGCAGAGACCTTCGTTGATAGTGATAAACTCGGCTCGCGAACAGTCAAGCTTTTTCTTTTTGGTGGCTGTTGACACCGCCCAATCAAAATCTTTGCTGGTGATGAAATCGGGCAGACGCAGTACCGAAATCCAATTGAACGTGGATTTGTTGGAATAATCAACACCTACAACGCCGTCTTGCCACCAAAAACCTTCGAGCGGCGGCACAACGTATTCATAAAAAACATTGATTTTGTAATCGGTTTTATAACTCATTTTCAGCGTGTAAGCCACGGCGTAGAGAATGTTGAGGGCGTGCTTGTAGTCGCCGTCCCCGTCGTTGGGATTGCCGCTGCCACGTACTGCAATGAAGTTGGCAGGTGGTACATTGACAATCTCCGACTTGCAGGGCGGAAGGTAATATTCTTTGAACTCTTTCTTGAAATCAAATGCCATAATGTTTTGAATTTTAAGGGACTGTCACAATGATAGTCCCGAAGTTGAAACTTCTGCATCTGTTCAATGCTGTAATATCGGTAACCTGTCCACTCGTCCACCTCGTCAGGCAGGAGAAGACCTTTTTGCTCGTAATGACGCAAGGTCTTAACAGTTACCTGCATCATCTGTGAAAACTCTCCGATTTTTAACTTTGTTTTGTTACTCATAATCGTACGATTTTGTTTTTGCTAAGCGACTGCAAAGTTAAACTATGCCCCAAGGGACGAGTCAAGAGGTTTTTTGCAACTTAACATAAATTTAATATAGAGACTTGGGTTATGGTTAGGGCAAAAGTAGTGATTATTTTGCGAATATCAGCATATTATAAATTTTTTGTAAAAAACTCTAAAAGATTTACTGAAATAAAAAGATGTCGTATCTTTGTAACTAACAAACTCACCTCGGTAGAGGCAATGAAATAACTTATAAAAAAGTGTAACTATGAAAACAATTTTTGACTTCAATCCAACCGATGAAGAACTAGCCCGTTTTGGAGGACGTAAAACTTATGAGGAGGGAAAGAAGAATGGTCTCGATATAACAAATCCAATTTGGTCTGATGCAAATTATTACCAAATTGGGGTCTTATTGTCTATGCGTGGAGATAAGGCTATGGCTGATATGTATTTTTCAAAAATAAAAGATAAAAGAATATTAAGAAGTTTATGGCAAGATTGTCCTTAGTTATGACAAATAATTATCGCAAAACATATTTTGAGATGCAGACCGATAATCCATTTACCAAGTTAGCGGAAATGGATGGTTTGTTGTATATCCATATTAATATCAGTGATAATTGGCGGCTCTGTTGTTTGGGGGCTGAACCAAGATATATATTCCTATATAACATCTCAACACGTGAATTAAGGTCTTATAAAGATAAATCACAACTTATACCGCATTATCTATGAGTTTGAAAAAACTTTTGTCTTTGAACCAATTGACACAGAAATATTAGCCGATGATATGCAAATAGATGAACTATTTAATTGTAATGCATCGGTAGAATTTTTGTACGATTCGGCTTCATACGTCTTCTATATTAAGTATGGAAAACGCGAAAGATGGGTTAGTGCCGATACTAATTGTACAGATAAATACTTGCCATTCAAGTGTTTAATAGAAATGATTGATAAAATCATTTTGCTAAAACATCAGAATGTATTAACTTTGCAAAAGTAGTTATTAACATTGAGTGCTATGAAAACTAAGATTGATTGCGATAAAGCATTAATAAAAGATATATTTCAGAATTGGTACAGCATACCAAACTACCAACGTCCATACGTTTGGGAAACCGAACAAGTGGAGGAGTTGTTGGATTGTATTAAGAACGCCTATGAAAATCGTGAGGAGCAATATTTCCTTGGGTCAATAGTGTACAAAATAACGGACAAAAATGTTGATGGTGTAGAATACAAAGAATACGAACTGTTAGACGGACAGCAACGTATTACTACTGTTTTTCTGATAATTGCGGTTATTAGGGACATTGTTATAGAAAACAAGGATAAGTTTTCGGAAGAAGATTTTGAAGATATTACAAAAACTTGTGAAAAGCGTATCTTTCAACGCAAAAGTCGGGGTGATGGTATTCCTGAGCGAATGAGAATTGTTTTTGACATCCGTAAAGATGTTAGAGATTTCGTTGATATTCACATAAAATCAAATGGAAGCACTTCTGATGAAAAAACGTTTAAGTCGTTGTCCGAAGATCCAAAAGTAAATACTTCAATCAGACATATGGCAAATACCGTTCTCACTGCAAGACGGTTTTTTACGAATAATTTTTCCGAAATGGAAGATTTGTTCTATTACTTACAGAACAATGTACTTTTGGTCTATGTCGCAACCGAAAATTTGGACGATGCTTTCCAACTTTTTACGGTTATGAACAATACAGGAATGAAACTGACAAACAGCGACATTTTGAAAGCCACCAATTTGAAAGAGATAGAATCGGAACACAAAAGGACTGACCGTGCTATTGAATGGGAGGAGATGGAATCCTATTTTGGCAACGAGTTCGACAATTTTCTTTCGCAAATTCGTACTATTTTGGTAAAAAGAAGGGCTGTTTATGCATTAATCAAAGAGTTTGAAAACATTTATTCAGGAAACATTTGGAACAGGAATACAAAAAAATGGGACAAAATTGAACCCATTTTGAAGAAAGGCGAAGATACTTTCGCGTTTCTTAAAGAGTATTTCAATGCGTATCAGAATGTATTTGATAAGTCGCATTTTGATGAAACGGGTAGTTATATCATTTTCAACTATCTGTCGTTTATGGCAAAGGCCTTTGAAACGGATTATTGGAAAGCCCCCGTGCTGATGTATTTCAAAAAGTTTGGATACAAAGGGTTCGGTGATTTTCTGAAAAAGTTGGACAACAAACTCTCTTGCGATTGGATAACAGGGTTGATAGCCTCAATGCGTATTGACAATATGAATCAAATTTTGGTTTGCATTGAAAACTCCCAAGACTATTGCAATGTTTTGTCTTCTGATGTGTTTAATGTCAACATCAATGATTTCAAAAATGTGATAAGTGAAAACATTTATGGTCGCAGGTATGCAAGGTATTTGCTTTTGAAAATCGACTTGTTGTATAAAAGTGCTGACTTTCAATACACATTCCCTGAAACTATTTCGATAGAGCATATTCTGCCTCATAATCCGAACAATGCGAGCCAATGGCGCAGTGATTTTTCAGATGAAGAACGCGAAGAATGGACAGATAAAATAGGAAACCTTGTATTGATTTCTCGACGTAAAAATACGGCGCAAGGCAATCGTGATTTTGCTGCCAAAAAAGACAAGTACTTTAAAAACAATATAGAACTATTTCCAAGTATGCTCAAATTATTTAATGAGAATACTGAGTGGAAACTTGCAAATGTGCAAAAACGTCAAAATGAGGTAGTTGAAATGTTGTTAAGATACTATGAATGTTAGTTCAATCTAATATCTGAAACTTAGTCAACCAATTTCAGGATAGGGCAGGAGTAGCACCGAAATCCAATTGAAAGTGGATTTGTTGGAATAATCAACACCTACAACACCGTCTTGCCACCAAAAACCTTCGAGCGGCGGCACAACGTATTCATAAAAACCATTGATTTTGTAATCGGTTTTGTAACTCATTTTTAGCGTGTAAGCCACGGCGTAGAGAATGTTGATGGCGTGCTTGTAGTCGCCGTCCTCGTCGTTGGGGTTGCCGCTGCCACGCACTGCAATGAAGTTGGCTGGTGGTACATTGACAATCTCCGGCTTGCAGGGCGGAAGGTAATATTCATTAAACTCTTTCTTGAAATCAAATGCCATAATGCTTTGAGTGTTAACATAGATTAATATATTCCATTTTTGGGCAAGGGTTATGTTATTGCATTAAGAATCGTTTCTGGCGGTGTACCCATAAGCATTATGGCTGTAAGTTTTTTGCCCATATCTTTGATTGAATGTCCGCAATGAAAAAGATTGTCGTCGATAATCAACCAACGGTCGTGCGATGGATTTGTCCAAATGTGCTCGTTAATTGGATTTGCACCAGCGGCAGAATTATGGGCATTGCGCAGCGTAGTATGCAGGCTACCCGAATAAATGTCGGCTGTAACGCCTTGCTGCCTAACATCAAGTATGTCAAACGTGGCGGCATCAATGTAGTTATCAACAATTATAACCCTTTTTTGCGCCGATTTAACCAACTTTTCTAATAGCACCCTTGCCTCAAAAAACTGTCCGTTGAAGAAAACTTGTTCGATTGGTGGAAGGTTAGTCTTTACGAAAAAATCGATTTTCTGTTGATGCTCGGCGAGAGTGGATTCGATGGAATTGATGCGGCGGTCAATCCTTTCTTCCATATACACAAGACGTTGGTTAATGTTATAACCTTTCAGAAGATAGTCTTTGAGTACCGCGGTAGCCCATTGGCGGAATTGTGTGCCGCGTAGCGATTTCACACGGTATCCTACTGATATAATTACATCAAGATTGTAAAATGCAATGCGGTATTTCTTTCCGTCGGCGGCAGTTGTCAAGGATTCCTTGACAACTGAATCCTTATTCAATTCGCCTTCTTTGAAGATGTTGTTGATGTGAAGACTAACATTCTGTTTGGTTGTGTTAAACAGCGTAGCCATCTGTTGTTGCGATAGCCAAACTGTTTCATTCTCTAACTTCACCTCCAACGACAAACTGTCGTCAGGCTGATACAGCACAATCTCGCCGCTGTTTTCTATATTTTTGAGTGTCTGAGGCATATTCGTAAAGTTTTCGGCAAAGATATTGAAAAAATCTCATTCAAAGTCATTTCAAAATCAAAATAATCGGACCTCTGCACTTACAAAGTCCGCCGTGTGAAAGAGTTTTTGCAATAAAATTGTGGAATTGTCGTGGAGACATTTTTTGAAACTGAAAATTTCAAAGCAAGCCAATATCTCACATTCCTTCTTGAAAAACAATGGTTTATCAACAAACTGAACCGTTTAATATTGATTGCAAAAGAGTTTACAGAGAATGATTGAGTTTTCAAAAGATTGTTTATATTTGCGATACCTAAAAATGTTGGCAACAACAACGGCAAGCAGTGGCGGCTGTCTGTGGGTAGGATTTTGATACCCGTCATCATGCACTTGCCGACACATTTAATAAGAGAAATTTTAAAAATACACGATATTATGAAAGCAATAATTAAAACCCAAGATGGTATTTCTACGTTGAAATTGGATATAGATTTCAACCAATTACTTGATGACAATTTTGAGGAAATCTGCAAAGCCATTGCAGCGAGAGGCAAGGTCTTTAAAGAACTTATAACTGTTTTTGAGACTAACAATGAGCTGATTGAAATCATTCTCCAAATTCTGAAATCTTCTTGTGGAGTGGAAGATGCCATTATGAATCTCTGTAAAGCCCTCAATATAAGCAATACCACCGCACAATACATTACAAATATTCGTATAGACGAATTATCTTCATTGAATTTGGAAACATTGAAAGATAAGTATGAGGATTTTAAGAAGATTATCAACTGTTTGTGAATCCTCAATTACAAACAGCTTCAAACAGTGGCGGCTGCCTGCGGGTATCATTTAGACAAGCACCACCACGCACTCGCTGATGCAGAGGCTTGCGCGTGGATAGCGAGAGAGATATTGTAAAGAAGAATAATTTGAAGGAAATGGATAACAGCATAAAACTAAAAAAAATAAGTGAACTACTTGGAATGAAGTTCTTTATTCCTTCTTACCAAAGAGGGTATAGGTGGACAGAGCAGCAGGTAAAGGATTTGCTGAATGATATAAATGAGTTTATACCCGAAAAAAACAAAGATTCCAACGAAGAAACTTGGTATTGCTTGCAGCCATTGGTTGTTCGTGAAATGGATGAAAATGATTCTCGATTGGAAAACGAAACCAACAAAAGAGATTGGTATGAGGTAATCGATGGACAACAAAGATTGACAACAATTTTTATCATCCTTAATTGTTTGGATAATAAAAAGTTATCTTTGCAATATCAAACACGTCCGAATAGTAAAGTCTTTTTGGAAAAGATTAATGAAGACCAAAAAGGCAATAATATTGATTTCCACTTTATGCTTAAAGCAAAGGAAACTATCAATAATTGGAATGGTGATAAATCGATGGTTGTGCAAAAACTCAAAGATAACTGTAAAGTAATTTGGTATGAAACCAATGATAATGCTTATGAAGTGTTCAAACGTCTTAATTCAGGCAAGATTTCGTTGAGTAATGCCGAATTGGTGAAGGCATTATTGCTAAAAGACAACAATTTTACAGGAATGAATGATGATGCACTACGATTGAAACAATTGGAAATGGCAGGAGAATGGGACAGAATGGAACAGACATTTCACGATGATGCATTTTGGTATTTCATTAATCCTGAACCCGAGGCTCCACGTTTCAATTGTACAAGAATCGATTTCCTTTTGGAATTGGTTTTGCGTTGCACCAAAGAAAAACCTGATAGTGAAACATATTACGATGTAGATGCAGAATTACAAAAAAATAATTATTTCATTTTCTCAAAGTTTTCTGAACTCATAAAGGAGTTCGGCTGGGAAAGGCAATGGAAACTTATTCAGATGTATTATAGAACTATCAAATCGTGGTATGATGATAGAGAAAAATATCACTATATTGGTTATCTGATGAATTTGAGAGGAAAAGATAAAAAAGATATTTTGAAAAAACTGCTTAGTGAGTCAAGCAAACCAAAGGATGAATTTCTTGAATCAATAAAAGGTGAATGCAGAGACTCTATAATCAAAAAAGAAGAAGTGTATTGTGATGATTGGGAATATGGAAAGAATAATGACGAAATACATAATATTTTGTTACTGTTCAATCTTGCAACGACTCAAAATCAGACAAGTGAAATGTCTCGTTATCCATTTGATAAACATTTCCAAGCAGCAAAAAAGAAATGGTCGTTGGAACATATTCACGCACAGAATGAAAAAAAAGCACAATGGGATGCGACGGCGTTTGCTAAGATTAAAGGATATTTAAATCAAATACATGTAGATGGTCAAAACCATGTAGATAGAATCGAAGACTTGAAATCTTTTCTTAGGGATAAGAATACAAGTGATGATATTGATAACGATACCTATAAAGCGATTATGGGTGTTTTTATGGGTAGCCCTGTTGTTCCAAAAGAAGAAAAAGATGAAAAAATTGTTTTAACATCTAATTTTGACAAAGATGACCATCTTACTAATATGGCACTATTGCAAGGCGATAAAAACGCTGCCTTCAATAATAAAACATATCCCGAAAAAAGAGAAAAATTGGCTGAATATGAAAATGTTGAGCGAGAATCGTTGTTTGTCCCGATATGCACAAGAAATGTATTTTTCAAGCATTATTCACCAAGTTCAACAAACCCCTTGATTTGGGATGAGCAAGCAGGCAGAGAATATGTAACAGCAATTATGAAAGTAGTCGCTGCATATTTAGAGGTAGATGCTATTGTGCTTAATGAAAACAACGATTTCAAGTATGGTTTAAAATTAAAGGAGACTTCAAAATGAACGATATTTATTCATTCTATCAGTTGATTAGCAAATATCAGATTGAGATACCAATCATTCAACGCGATTACGCGCAAGGCAGAAACAATTCGAAAGCGGAAGATGTTCGCAAGTCAATAGTTGGAAAAATGATCAAGGCTGTTAGCGACGACAACGAACCTTTGTTTTTTGACTTTGTATATGGTCGAATTGATGGAAATAAGTTTATTCCATTCGATGGACAGCAGCGTCTTACAACATTGTTTTTATTTCATAAATATGTATTTGAGAAATGTCAAACTGAATCTGAATGTATGCACAAAGGATGTTGTATTTGTAAAAATATTCTTAGCAGATTCTCTTATGCTACGCGCCAATCTTCTCGCGAGTTTTGCGAAAAGATAGTGGAAGAGAACATTATACCGACAAAGCAATTTGAAGAAACAATAAAAGAAAAAGAATATTGTGTGTCGCGCTACATCAAGAATCAGCCTTGGTTTTTCCCCTACTGGGAAAAGGATCCAACGGTTGCAGGTATGATTATGATGCTTGATGAGATACATAAACAAATGAAATCTTATGATGTTTTTAGGCATTTTGCTGAAAGACTCACAAGCGGATGCAATTGCCCAATAACATTTCATTTTGTCGATATGGGAGAACATAAATTGTCAGATGAAACATACGTAAAAATGAATGCACGAGGTAAAACACTTACTCCCTTTGAAAATTTCAAGGCAAGTTTGGAGCAATATTTGGAAGATAGTAAGAATGAAAAAATGTTATCTTGTTTCAAAGACAATGTTGATGGAAAATGGCTTGATTTATTTTGGAATGTTAATGGTAATATATTACCTGATTCTTATATGATGAGTTTTGTCAACAGACATTTAATGAATGTATGGAGATGTTGGTATGGTCAAAATACTAAATCTGAAAAGGATAGAAAAGATATGTCTGAGGATGAAAGGGAAGAACAGTTGGAAAATGACAAACTCAATCAGAGAATAATTGGAGAACTGTTATTGTATCCAACACAAGATGATTTTGTTTCGTGGGATATATATAGGGAGGTGTTATCCAAATGTGGTGTTGAAGATTGCTTGAATTCTATATTCAATATTTGGAATAAGTTGTGCGACCCTAATAATACTATTAGTGAAGATTGTCAAGCGGTTTGGAATAGAGGCGAAATGGGAAAAAAGTGGAATTTGTTTGAAGGTGAAAAAAACAAGGAAAATAGAGAAACGTATCCTTCGCGTGTGGCATTTTATGCACTAATGAGGTATTTTAGAGAGGACAATAATAATGCAAAAACAACATTGTCGCAATGGATGCGCGTAGTTTGGAACATTATCGAGAACTCCTCTATCGATGAAAATGCATTCCAAGCGGCTTTGAGATTGATGAATAAGTTGTCTGAAAAATGCTATAATATTTATGATGCTATGGCAAATCATTTTGAAGAGTTTGGGTTAAGTAATCAGTATCACGCGCAAGAACAAGTTAAAGAAGAAGTAAACAAAGCAAAACAAATTGTGAACAGTGGTAATGATTGGGAAAATAAAATCATAGAAGCAGAGAATTACGCTTTCTTCAAAGGTGCAATAAGGTTCTTGTTTACCAAAAAAGATATTGGAGATGATTGGGAACATTTTGATAAAAAATGGGAGAAAGCACAGACTTATTTCGATGAGAACGGTGTGAAAGATAATGGAAATTGCAAATATAGGACAAATGCTATATTACTAAAAGCAGTTCTTTATCATGTAAATGATTTCTGGAAATACATAGAGCCACAAAAGGTTGTATTTGATAATAAACCTGAGACTTGGAAAACAAATATATTAATGGCTGAGGGATTTGAAAATGCTGTACATAATATAATGATAGGACACCTTGATATTAAGGAAAGACGAGATGATTGTTTAATGTACAAAAATCTTTATCTTACAAATTTGTTAGATTATGTTGCAAATGTTCAAGTCGGGAGTCGTATACGTTGGATACATGGTCATAGAGCTATTTATCCTCCTAGATATGAAGGAATCATATTGGATGATGACATACGAGAAATGCCATTTTACCGCAACAAAATACTTTCTTCTTTATATCAAAAAGGAATGATTGCTTCCGAACAAGAGATTAATAATTATACCTTTTTTAAAGGTTGGAATGTTAATTTCCAATACAGAAAATATGATTTTCAATGGAATACAGATGGGAAAATATATTTGAAGGAAAATGGAGGTTGGAAAACGAAAGAGGATTTAACCGAATACTATTGTTGTTATGTCAAAGATGTATTTGATGTTGATGTTCTTTGTAAAAGACTTGATGATCTTATTGAACAAGTATCTTCATGTAAATAAATTCATCGATGTTTAAATATATCTCCAACACCGACCACTACCGCCGCGTTCTCTCTCGTTGCTTCGACGTGAAGCGCACTCTTTGGATTGGGACTGCTGACATCAAAGACCTTTATGTAGATTCGGGCAAGGAGAAGAAGCCGTTTCTGTGGTTGATTGCCCAACTTATTAGGCGTGGTGTGGAGGTGCGGCTTATTCACGCAAAGGAGCCGGGGCAAAACTTTCGCGAGGATTTTGATAAATATCCCGTGCTTTACGACCGTTTGGAAAGGGTGCTGTGTCCGCGTGTCCATTTCAAAATGTTTATTTTTGATTGCAAGGAAGTATATGTTGGCAGCGCAAATCTTACAGGGGCGGGCATCGGAATGAAAACTGACCATCGTAGAAATTTTGAAGCCGGCATCTTGACCGACGCCCCCGAAATCGTTGAACAGGCAATGAACCAATTCGACGAAGTATGGATGGGTAAGCATTGTAAATCCTGCAAACGCAGAGATTATTGCGCAGACCCGGTGGCTTGAAACAAAACTTGCCGATAATTTATATTCCTCTCTTCACTCGTGATAATCACTGTCCTTCCAATCAAACTTAATGGTCTCTGGCACAAGGTAATTGCCGATTTTGTAGTCGATGTTGGCTTTGTGGGCTTGGCTCTCAAAAAATGTTAGATAAATTTAATGTGGTAACCTTCTGATTTTTCTACTCTATTCCTTATCGTTATTTTTCACCGGCATTACCCCGATATATTCTGTCATTGTTGCAATAACAGAAAGTGTTGTTAAGAAAAAGGTTGATATTTAAATAATGAATTTCATGTCTAATAATTGATCTTTGAATCTATTTTTTTTAACAGCGGATACCAAAATCTTGAAAAAAACTTTGGTTACTCATTATTTGTTTTATATTTGCAGTCCACAACTTCCCAAAAAATGTTTTAGCTATGAAAACTATCCTTACAATTATTACGTTGTTGTTGACTATTAATCTTTCTGCACAAGTGAAATTTTTTAAGTCAGGAACATTTATGTATAAAATCACCTCAAAATCTACGGTGGCAGTTTTGGCGGGCGACAAAGCGATGTCAGGAAATGTTGCCATACCTCAAAAGGTGATGTTCAATGATACTACATTTACCGTTACGGCTATTGCTGATACCGGATTTATGAATTGCAGCGGTATCAGAAGTATTATTTTGCCTGCTACTATCAACAAAATCGGTAAACGCGCATTTCTTAACTGCCGCAATCTTAATACAATCAACATCCCTTATAGTGTAAAAGCCATTCCCGAAGGCACATTTTGTTATTGTGAAGCATTGCCGGGTATTACAATTCCTGATGCTGTTACACAAATCGGGGCTTATGCCTTTGCGCATTGCAAGAATTTAACGCGTTTTATTGTTCCTGACAATTGTAAAACTATCGGTGACAAGGCATTTTACGAATGTTCTAAGTTGCAGGTAATAAAAATCACAGCAAAAGTAGAAAGTATAGGCAAACGTGTATTTCAGGCTTGCTACTCTTTGATACGTTTTGAGGTAGAACCCGAAAATCAAAAATACGTTGCTCTGGAATCTGTACTCTATACACGTGATATGCAGAATCTTATTAAATATCCTTCTTACAAGGATTCTCAGACTTACGATATTCCTTCGGGTGTAAAAACTATCGACGAACACGCTTTTGAGAAGGTTCGCGACCTTGCTCTCGTAAGATTTCCTAATACTCTTACAAGAATTTCGTGTTTGGCGTTTGTAGATTGCGAAAACCTTTTGAGAGCCGATTATCCTTCGTCAATTAAACAAATTGGTGAAGATTCGTTTTTCGGTTGCAGCAAGTTACAAGAATCCTCAATCTCCGGAAATGTAGACTATATCGAGTATGATTATCAAGATCCGATGATTGAGGATTTGGAATAAAAATAATTTAATATTCAGATTTTTACATCTTTTCGCCGGTATAAATTGCACAAAGACCAAGTGTCAACCATTTGAGCTTTGTGTTTTTGTAGCCGGCTTCTTTCATTAGAGTTACAAAACGTTCTCCGTAAGGAAAATTATCTACACTCTTGGGTAAATATTTGTAAGCTGCTTTGTTTTTGCTTATTACATTTCCCCACCAAGGTAATACTTTATGAAAGTAAAAACTGTAACCCGCTTTTACAACAGGGTTTGGCGGTTCTGAAAGTTCCAACACTACGAGTCTGCCGCCGGGTTTCAATACGCGTAATATCTCCGAAAGTCCTTTGGGGATGTCTGCAAAATTCCTTACACCAAATCCTACTGTTACGGCATCAAATGTATTGTCGCTGAATGGCATACAGAGAGAATCCGCTTTTATAAATTCTATGCCGTTCAGCAATTCCTCTTTCTCGGCTTTCTTTACTGCAATATCCAGCATACCTTGAGAAATATCAATGGCAGTAACCTTTGCCGAAGTTTTCTTGGCTTCTAATATCGAAAAATCACCTGTACCGCATGCCACATCCAATATACTTTGAGGCTTGTTCTCATTTGCGATACGTATAGCTTTTCTGCGCCAAATCCTGTCGATACCCATCGTAAGTGTGTGATTAAGAAAATCATACTTCGGTGCAATATCGTCAAACATCTCTTCTACTTGTTTTCGTTTGCTTTTGTCGGAATTTTCGTAAGGTTTTACTTCCATTTTATTTCTTTTATAAATCTGTTTCGTGATTATATATCTTGAGACCTATTGTCTCAAAAACATTTTTGTCGTAGATTATACGTCTAACATCCAATTGTTTGAATGCTACGTTCCTGATATCAGTTAAATTGTTTGCACCTTCAAAATCTCGCGTGATATAGATTGGCGCAGTTCCGTTTGTTTGAGAAAATATTATACGTTTCTCTTCCAAAAACAGATTTACACCATAATCATCAAGCGCATCGCCATGACTTACAAACAATTGTTGGGTCATTACAAGTTTACCTTTATAGAAAAAGTAAATGGTTTTCTCACATTCAAAAAGGTTTCCGATCTTTCCCGTGAAATATTCTGCCACTTTCTTATCACCGCTTTCTTTAGTTCTGTAGAAACGGTAATTCTCATAATTCTCCAACCAAACCGTGTCGCCGTTGATTTCCTTGTTTTCGTCAAGATAAAAATCATTCGGATTGGCTATCAACTCGGTTTTTACATAGTTAACAGAATTTAGAGCCGTGTTGAATACCGTAATAATCGAGTCCGAAATCCTCTTGTTTTCCCGGATATCTTGTGCAATAGCTGCGTTGCTCATTGTCATGATGTTAAACATCAGACATGTTGCTAAGTAATAAAATTTTCTCATGATAGTATTTTGATTTTATGATTGTAGATTATTTGTCCGTCTGTAGTAAAAAAATGATTATTACCTTGCTGACAGCTATTCGCCGGCAGCTCCGGCATCAATACCGGCATCAAGTCCGTCGCCATCGTTGTCGAAACTTGTTGATTGTGTATTGTCAGCAAATTGCGAAGCCGGACGTTGTTCGTCTGTTGTATTGTTGCGCAAAAGATAGTCGATTGAATTGATTGTTTCAATCTTCTCGTCGCGGGTTGCCTCTGCCTTTGCCTGTGGATCTTCTGTACCCTGAGGTGTATCAGTATGCGGCGGCTCTTCCTCGTGATTGATATTGAAACGACGGTTCCTCAATATCATTCTCAGCAATGATACTATGTATTCCAAGTTTACTGACAATACTTTTGGATTTCCAAGCGACGGTATCTCATTGATTACTGTAAGATATTCGCCTGAAAAGTTGGTAACACAAAATACCTTGCCCGTGCCGATAGGTTGTTCCGCATTGTTGATAAAATTATATTCTATTTGTCTGACATCATTTCTTATCGAAGTAATATCATTAAAATAAAACTCGTTGGTAGATACTGCACTCATTGAATTAGAGAGCCAGTTGTAATTGCATTTAAACAAACTGATATAATGTTTTGTCAACACCAAAATCTGAACTCTCCATGCCGTGTAGAGAAACGTACCGTCCGAAAGTCCTGTTCTCATAATTTCCTCGCTGTTCATTCCGGGAGCTTCCCAGAATATCGGTACGGGGATTATTATAAAATTCTCCGGTTTTACATCACTCATATTCAGTCCCAAAGTAACAATGCTGCGGGGTTTTACTGTATTCTTGAAATCTTTTATCAGCCACGACAACATCTGCTCCTCTGTCGGACGTTCTGCAAGCAGTCTTTTTATCTGGAAATATGGTGTCATGAACTTGTAAAAATGCCAAAATGCAAATACAAAACATGCACCCGAGAATATAATTGTCGGTACTGCATTTTTCAAATATATCATAAGCAGTATGCCCAAAAATACTCCGAGATAAACAAATAATATCTTGCCTTGTGTAAACGAAGGCAGTTTTACTTTGTTTACTTTGAAATAGTTGTTAATCAAAAGCCGGCGTTCTTCCTCGGTGATTTCCGCTCTGCTCGCCAAAGGTGTTTTGCCGTTTGTATTGTTTTCCATTGTACGTTTTATAATAATTTGCTTATATTCAGTATTGTATTACCGTCTGTAATATCAAAATCAGCCTTGCTTAGCATACGTATCTTGGTATAATTGCCGCAAAGTTTCCAGCCCGAAGCATCAAATACCTTTATACCGCCAAATGTATCAAGTTTTCCGATATTTGCAATACGGTAATCCGAAAAATCATCAGTAAAATCTTCCGGATTGTGCGACGGTTTTATCCTACGTATCCCCAAGTCCAATTGGTAACTTCCGTGTGGCGATTCCACTGTAAGATTATTGATTTTCAAGTCGTAACCGTTGTATCGTTGATTATCGGGTAGCGCGTTGTATACTTCTGACGACTGTTTTTCGTAACTTTTGTTAGCTATTGTTGTCAGCGCATTAATAATTGCCAAAAATACAACTTTTCTTGCAAACTTCCTATCTTTATCTCCGGAAATTGAGCCGGATTCTATCAGTATCGACGACGTACCTTTTTCCATAAATGTATCGCCGAATGCCGATGGTGTAAATTCGTCTGTATATCTTGCTACTCTGCCTTCTATCAGTCCGCGCAATTTGCAATACACTTCTGATATCACTTTCATCGCCCTTAATCTTGTAGGTGTAACAGATTTTTTATCATCACATTCTGGCGCAAGCATCGCAAGTACAGTCTGCAAAAGTAATGGTTTTGACGTGTAATACAATTCTTGGTCGTGAAGATTTAACGCAAATTTCGGATTAACTTTGCCGTGAACCTCAGTTAAGATTCTCGCCTCGGGTGAAATAAGCGTACGCGCATCTCTATTGATATCAATACCCTGAGCATTACGACGGTCAAACAGCTCGTTGCCGTCAGGATTCAGCAGCGGAATCATTACAATACGCAAATTGTTAAATAAAAAACGGTCAGAATCATAGTCAGCACACAAAAAATTGATACAATCCATTAGCGACAACGTAGAAACAGGTTCGTTGCCGTGCATCTGCGACCAGATAAGAACTGTTTCTGCTCCTGTTCCGTATTCTATGATGTTAATTTTTCTTCCCTCAAACGAAAATTCTTCTTTCCAAAACTTAAAGAAAGATTTATGCTGATGTTTTTTTATTACATCATTATATTCACTATATTTGTAATGCCTAAACGGAAGTGAATTTTCTTTATAAAACTCATATTCCGTGTCAAGTTTTGAAATATCCATGTATCTAACGAATTTATTTTTTTACAAAAATACTATAAAATATGCAACTACGAAAAATTTTACAATTCCTATTTTTATCAACAATTATAACTGCTTGTAGTGACAAAACAGCCAAAATACAAGTTTACAAAACTGCATTAGTAGCTCAAATAGATAAAATAGACGACTTTCAGCTCGAAAGCATTCTTTCAAAAGAAGGTCAGTTTGGTACTGACATCTTTTCAAAACCTTACGATATCTCAATATCGGATAATGAAATATTAACCGATACACTCTTTAGTTTCGGACTCGAACCTCTCAGCAATGCTATAGGTAAAGATATCGACGGAAATGTAACATATTTCTACAATCAAAAAGGCGAAATCGCTCAAATGCTGACATTCAGTAGCGACCATCAACACGTTTATATCTGGCCGGATGACTTAGCAAAGCTCTCCGAACCCAAAAATCCTGACAATTCGATACTTGTAGACGAGCTGCTGAGCAAACTTTATAAACACGCTTACTCTCGTTACCAATACATGTCAGTCCCCGACCGTGAAGATGCAATAGATGCAGAGCTCTTGCATCCCAAAAGCATATACATCTTGGGAGAAAGCGATGTAAAAGAATCCAAAGGCAGATTCGATCTTTCGGGGCTTGCCATGCGTAACGATACAATATACTGTATATCAGACAAATTAGAAACATCGTCAATCTACACACTTGATACTGCTTCCGACGGCAAATTCTATATAAATGTAGTCAACACAACACCCGACGAAATAAAAGTTAACGATATAGATATCGAAGCCATCGATGTTCTGGATAACAAAATACTGATAGCAGACGAACATTTCAGTAAACTGTATCTTGAATACGGTAAAAACGATTTCAGATTCCTTGACGTGAAACTCAATACCGTAGATACCAATATCGTAGACTGGGGCGTGAAGAATTCTGGCATAGAAGGAATAGCAGTTTGCGGACACAAAATCTATGTTTCCAAAGAGCGGTCACCGCGAAGAGTATTCGTTTATGACCTTGATACCAAGACGATAACAGAGCCGTTTCGCGATATCGTATTACCTACCGACGGCGATATCAGCGACCTTAAGGTAAACGAAAAATATCTCTATATTCTTGACCGTCAAAACTGTTATATCCGAAGATTGGAGCTCGAGACGGGACAAAGTACCTACCTCTCTTTCCGAAAATTCTCCAACGACAAACACATGCACAACTATTATGCTGACTATGGAATGGCAGAAGCATTGCTCCTAACCAAAGACGCGATATTTGTGGGCTTCGACAACAACAACGATACCGTTTCAGACTTTGGTGTGACAGTAGGATTGCCCAAAGGTTGCAACAAACCTTCGATATTTGTATTCAAACGACCGGAAGATTTCTAGAAAGTTTTTTATTATTATAATTAATTTCTACCCGCTCTTTCGCAAGGAAGGTGGGTATTTTTGTGTTTTAACATCTCTTATATTCCCTCAGTTCGGACCTCTGATATACTAACAAAAGTCACATCCTGAGCTTGTTGGGATATTTTTACGGTTAACAAAAGTCACATCCTGAGTCGGTTCTGACATCTTACTTACTAACAAAAGTCATATCCCCTACCCGTTCTGACAATCAACATCATAAAGAAAGTCACATCCGGAGCCGGATATAACAATTAACTCAAGGAAAAAGTCACATCCGGAGCCGGAAATAACAATTTACCTGAGGTGAAAACTCATATCCCCTACCCGATATTACAATTTACTTCGTGTTACATGTCCCAACCCCGAGGAAATATTGATATTGACAGCAGGAAAAAATGGCAGTTATTCTGATTAATAATCTTATATTTAGGACTGACTCAAGGTTCGCCCCTACGAATAAATCCCTCACCTTAATTATTTATTCCAAAACGGCGAAACTATTATTTCATTTCTACGTACAAAGTAGATAATTGGCGGTTATCGCGAATTGCTTGCACCCAAAAATTAACAGATATGAAACAACAATTAACAATCTTATTACTAATGATTTTAATCCCCGGACAATCGTTTTCACAATGTACTGACGGCAATTGTGAGGACGGTTACGGTGTCTTGGTATCTAAACAAGGTGATTTCTACTGCGGATACTTCCTTGACGGTAAATACAATGGTGAAGGTATCTTGTTGAGCCACGAGAAAAAGTTTGTGTATGCCGATTTCAAAGCCGGTAAACCTCACGGCAAGGCTTTGGTGTACGATTATGAATCGGGCGACAAGATGTTGGTACATTACAACAATGGTGAAATTCAAGGAACAGGTGTCATTTATTCCGAGGACAACCCGCCTGAATATTTCCTCTATACCGACGGCAAGGCTTACGACTATACTCCTAACAAGCATCTTGACAACAATCTTTGTGTAAACGGTGATTGTAAAAACGGATACGGTCAGATGTTGTATTCTTCTGGCGATGTATACGAAGGTAATTTTCTTGACGGATTGCCTCACGGCGAGGGCATAATGACAGATTCCAACGGTGTTTTCAACGGTTGTTTCTGGAAATATTATCAAAACGGTTACGGAGAGCTTACTTTGAAGGATGGTACAAAAAGAACAGGACTTTGGGATAAGGGTCGTTACGTGTCGGAACTCAATACCAAATCCATGATGGGCTGTGTGAGTGGTGATTGTCAAAACGGTTATGGAGTGTCAATAGATTTCAACGGCTCAATATACAAAGGATATTTCCGTAACGGAATAGCTCATGGTCATGGAAAATCGATATACAAAACCGGTTTTGAGATAGACGGCGCATACGAAGATTCGGGTCTTAACGGTTTTGCGTCAGTTACTTACCCCGAAAATAGCGAAACCGTAAAACATTTCGGTTTTTACTCCCGAAATCAAGCCCACGGCTACGGCGCGATGTTTTACAAGACGGGTATATATATCGGACAGTTTGAACATGGAAATACCGTTGGCGAGGGAGTATTCCTAAATTATGAGACAGGTAACAAACTATCAGGAGTATTCAACGGCGGCAAACTCATTACCGAGATTTCCGAGAAGGAATTGAAACCGCTTTTTGGCAGCAACAACGGTTTGGGCGTGAAGTTTTTGACTGAAGGTCGTTACTACGGATATCTCAAAGACGGTGTACCTGAGGGTAGGGGAGTACTTTTGAAGTTTGACGGTACAATAATTACGGGAAAATTTTTCGGCGGAGAGTATGTTGACGGCAGCGATATCGCCATGTCGAAGGAGCAGAAAATTGAGAGCGGGTCAGAGATAAGCGAATCGATCTCGGAAGTAAGTTCAGTAAAACGGTTGGCACTCGTAATCGGTAACGGTTCTTACAAGCATGTCCCCAACCTTGCTAACCCTGTAAACGATGCGGCACTTATGACCAAGACATTAAGAGAGTTAGGCTTTGAGGTGATGTCGTTTACCAACCTTGACCGTCGTGCCATGTGCGACAAGATTTATGATTTTGGTGATAAACTTACCAAACAAAAAGGTGTAGGATTGTTTTACTATGCCGGACATGGTTTGCAGGTAAACGGTATCAACTATCTTGTACCCGTAGCAGCAACCGTAGATCGTGCCGATGAGATTGATGACGAGTGTGTAAGTCTTGAAAAAGTACTCGGTCAGATGGATTACGCCGGTAACGAACTCAATATCATAATACTTGATGCTTGTCGCAACAATCCGTTTGCCTCTGTTCGTGCTATCAGCAACGATGGCGGTCTTGCGCAAATCAACGCTCCGAAGGGAACATTTGTTGCTTACGCCACCGCACCCGGCAAAACTGCTTTCGACGGCAAGGGTAACAACGGTCTCTACACCGAACAACTTGTCAAAGCTCTCAAAACCAAGGGGCTGACTCTTGAAAATGTTTTCAAGAAGGTTCGCAACGAGGTATATAATAAGTCAAAAGAAATTGGTATGGAACAAATCCCGTGGGAAAACTCATCGGTATTTGGTGATTTTTACTTTAATAAATAAAAGGAGGTAATCATGTTGAACTTTATATTGTTATATGGCAGGCACGAATACTCATGGCTGTTTGTTATTCTGCTTGTAATCATGGGTTTAGCAAGGCTAATTTATGATCGTATAAAAGATAATGCCAAGAATCCGGCTCGAAAAAGGATGTTTACGCCTACTCGCAGCTACGAACCTGTTCGGCTGAAGGGTAAATTTATATCTTGGACATGTTCTACAGATATGATTGTGCATGATATATATTCGGAGCGTTATCGTCGCAGAACAGATTTGCTGCATCTTAACGATGATACTCACACCGAACATGCCGCAGAATATGAGAATTGTAACAAGTTGACGTTGTACGAACTTTCCCAAAATACTGATTTTGAAGAAGGTGCAGTGGAAACTGTATTCAAAGGTCCGTACGCTGTGGCTTTCAGCGGTGTGCTTGAGTTGGAAGATAAAAAGGTTACTATAAAAATCAACCGTCAACAATTCAAAGATATCTATTCGGGAGAGAAAGTTGCTATCTGTATGGAAGGCGCAGTAAAGTACAAGGCAGACAGTATCAATGTAGACGTTTTGCAAGTTGACAACAGATATATTGTGCTCAGCTTCTTAAACAAATCAACATTAGCGGTTTACGATCCCGTAGCAGCAGAAAATTACTCAGATCTTGAACCTTGGTATGACGGTATTGACGCTGCTGGAAACGTTGTTGCGGATTTCGATGAGAAAGAAGCTATTGAAGAGTATGGCGAGTATTGGAAAGTGGGTGCTGACGAGAACGGTAATCCCGGCGAAGTGGGCGAAGATGCTGTTCCGTTCGACCTTGAATCTCGCGCTAACCGTCATAGCGGTTTGTTCTAATATAATAAGTGTCTTATTTTTTTGATTGTTTTTATTACTTCGGTACAATAAAAATCAGTAGTTGATAGTTTTATCACTTGTCAGAAGTAAATATAAACAACAATTAAATAATCATGGGAAAGAATAAAAAGCAAAAAAGTCTCGACTATCTTGACGCTGTTAAGAAAGCCGACCGAGAAAAAGAAATTCTCATGCACGGTAAGTTGATTTCTACCCGTCCAGAGAGAATCAAACAGAGCAAAAAGGTTTATAACCGCAAACGTGACAAAAACATCCGGAATTTCGACACTGAAACTTCCGGATGTTTTATTTTATATTAGTTGGTTTTTACGGTTTTACTTTTACCGATACCTGTCAGCCAAAGTCCGATAATTGTAATCAGAGCGTTGTAAAGTAACAGCTCGTAACCCATTTTGTAACCTGCGAACCATTGTGCAGAGTTAATATCCAATATCAGACAAATAATCGGCGAGATGATACATATTGCCGGTACAATCTTGTCGCGAACTTGCCTTTTGCTGTAAAGTCCGTAAGCGTATAATCCTAACAACGGACCGTAAGTATAACTTGCAACTCTGTAGACGGCATCTATTACACTGTTGTTACCAATTACACTCAATAAACAAATCAATACTCCCATCACAATAGTATTTGCGATATGAACATAAAAGCGAGTTTTTTGTAACTGTTTTTCGTCCTGTTTTTTATCAGCACGGAGAATATCAATAGTAAAAGAAGTAGTAAGAGCCGTTACTGCACTACCAGCTGAAGAGAATGCTGCTGCAATCAATCCGATTGTAAACAAAATTCCGACCACGGGCGGTAAGAATTGTTGACCGTTGGCATCGGCACTTGTTGCAAGATACGGAAAAAGTTCATCAGCTTTCAAAGCATTGCCGCTGATATCAGTAAGTTTTTCACCGTTGAACAATCCTAAATGTGCGGCGTAATTGTAAAGTAAAACTCCGAGAGCCAAAAACAACAAGTTGATAGGAAAGAAACTCATACCGTAGCTTACAACATTCTTCTGCGCTTCTTTCAAATTCTTGCAACTGAGGTTTTTCTGCATCATATCTTGGTCGAGACCGGTCATTGTAATCGTAATAAACATGCCGGAAAAAAACTGTTTGAAGAAATATTGGCGGTCGTTGATATCGTCAAAAAAGAAGATTCTCGACATCCCGGAATCTGCAACCGTGGTACAAAGTCCGCTGAAATCCAGACCCATGGCTTGTCCGGTGTAGTAAATACATAAAACTACAGCCAATATTAACGACATGGTTTGAATCATATCAGTCCAAACTAAAGTTTTAACACCGCCTTTGAATGTATAAAGCCAGACAATCAGCATCGTGACAGCTACATTCAACCAAAACGGAATCCCGAAACCGTTGAATACAATCAGTTGCAACACTATGGCTGTGAGATACATCCTTACGCCGCAACCCAGAAACTTGGATATAAGAAAGAAAATTGCACCGATCTTATAACTGCCGTTGCCGAAACGTTGGTCAAGATAAGTGTAGATACTGCTGAGATTCAGCTTATAATACAAAGGTAAAAGGATATAAGCAACTGCAACATATCCGGCAATAAAACCGATAGCCATTTGTAAATATCCGAATTGCGTACCTGCCACCATTCCGGGAACAGAGATAAATGTAACACCGGAAATAGAAGTGCCAATCATTGCGATGGCTACTACGTACCATGGCGATTTTCGGTTTCCGGTAAAGAAATCTTTGGAGTTAGTCTTTTTACGAGTTGTGAAATGACTAATCAATAATATAATTGCGAAGTAAATTAATATTATTGATAGAATAAGTGTAGATGACATTTTCGTTGTAAATCAGTTAGAATTTAATTTGCCGCAAAATTACAAAATTAATTTACATCAAAAGCGTAAAAACGGCTTAAATTTATAATTGTTAAAAAATGTATTTTGCTATGGTTCGTATAAAAGATTATGATTTTTATTGAGAAAATGGGCTCGGCGGATTATGTTTGTTAAAATTTGTATTGTCTACATATCATTGATTTTTATCTATGAAAACTTAATGCTTTAAAAAATGCAAAATCAACCTTTTAGTCATCAAAAACCACCTCTGTGTAGAAAAGTTTAGTTTTTAATTATTCCGGAATATAACTTTGTGTCTATAATTAAGACTAAAAAATACGTATTTTGTAGATAAAATAAATTTATACATTATTTATATTGTTTAGCTTCGTGATAAACGGTAAATAATGGCGATTGTAAGAAAAATCATTAATTAATTTAAAACATTATTCAAGATATGGAAAGAAAGATTTTATCAATTGCCTTGGTTGCTCTTTTGACAGCCGGTGCAATTAGCGGATGCAAAAAGGCATTTGACGACAGCAGCGATGATAATTCCAACACCAGCGGAAGCGGCAGCAGTTCGCAAGGTGTTGCCAACAATTCGCAAACTGTTGACGAAGTGGCAGAAGATACCAAAGAAGACGAGTCAGATTATGTTTTCAACGTTTCTACTGCCAACAAGATTATCGGTAAAACTTCGTCGGTAGCGGTTGAGGGCTCCGGTGCAACAGCTTCGGGCTCGGTTGCTACAATTAATGCCAGCGGTGATTATATCGTAGAAGGCGATTTAACTGACGGTCAGATTGTTGTAGATGTTCAGGACAATACAGATGAGGGTACTGTAAAACTTATTCTCAACGGTGCTGACTTCTCTTGCTCTACAGCTGCTGCTTTGTATGTAAAAAGTGCAGCGAAAGTTTCTGTTTTGATTTCAGACGGAACAGAAAATACATTTTCAAGTACTTACTCAGGCGAAGATTCTGTTGCGACAATACATTCAAAACAGGATTTGTATATCTCTGGCGGTGATGCGGCTACGGGAACTCTTACCGTAAATGCCAAATCATTCGAGGCTATAAAGTCAACTGACGGACTTATTATTAATAGCGGAACAATTACAGCTACCTCCAATAACGACGACGCAATTCAAGGTAAAGACTTTGTACAAATTCGTGGCGGCGTTATTACTGCTACCGGTGGTAAACATGCAATAAAATCAACTTCAACAAAGGCTGATAAGGGTTACATCTATATCACGGGCGGTACTTTTAAACTTAGAGCCGAAAAAGACGGTATCCACGGTGTCGGAACTGTTCAGATTAAAAACGGTATTTTTGGCATTTCGACTTCTGATGACGGTATCGGTTCTGAATCATATATCACAATCGACGGCGGAACATTCAATCAGATTTCATGTACAGGCAACGGTATCAATACCGACGGAGCAGTTGAAATCAATGGCGGTACTTTTGTAATTACAAATTGTAACAAATGTATAGCTGCCGAAGGTAATATCACAATCAACGACGGTGATTTTACATTAACACCAAGTGTTGTAGCCGAAAGTTCTAACAACAATTCGTTCGGCGGTCCGGGATTCGGCGGCGGTATGATGGAACAAAGTTATACAGGTCACGGAATTACAGTTAAGAAAAATGATAATACCGGACTCCGTACAGGAAATGTTACAATCAACGGCGGTAATATCAATATTACAAACAGTTATGAAGGTATTCAGGGTGTGGTAGTTACATTCAACGGCGGAGTTACAAGAATTATAGCAAAAGACGATGCCGTAAATGCTTCTAATGGCGGTGGCTCATCTTCTACAGCTTGTCACTTAATTATCAACGGCGGTTTGCTCGTAACATCATCTACCGGCGACGGTGTGGATTCCAACGGATATATGAGTTTCAACGGCGGTATTACTTTGGTATCTCAAAATTCTTCCAACAACGAACCTTTGGATGCCGGTGACAGGATGTCGGTAGAAATTTACGGCGGTGTTGTAGTAGCAGTAGGTTCAAGAGGTATGGCATCGGCACCTACAGTAAAGTCTTCATCTACTTCGGCGGCATTCTTAGGAAATTTCAGCGGTTCAGCAAATACTTGGTTGGCGGTAAACGATGCCGACGGTAACAATGTTCTCGCTTGGAAAGTTCCTCAATCATATCAGCTTGTAAAATTTTCAGATGATAATTGTGAGGCCGGTTCTTATACATTTTACTCCAATGCAACAGTTTCCGGTTCTCAATATGTTGACGGTATAGATTTCTATTATCCTGCTACATCAGTTTCAGGAAATACAACATCAACCGTAACTCTTACCAAAGGACAATGTACAACATCCGGCGGTTCCAACGGTGGTTTCCAACCGCCATTCTAATGAATTTTGTTGTAAATTAATTGATTATGAATATGAATTTACAGATCTTGCAAGAGTTCGCGAGTGTGGGACTCAATGATATCGGAAAAGCCAACTTCATGAACAGAGTTGATTCTAAATTCCCGTTAAGATCCGAAATTCTTTTCAAAAAGATATTGCCGGCTATCTTAAACGATTATTACATCGTGGAAATTGAGGGTTTGAGATATATGGAATACGAAACTGTATATTTTGATACTCCTGACAGCTGGTTTTTCAGATGTCACCACAATGGAAAACTCGACCGTTTCAAAGTAAGAAAACGTACTTACAAGGATACCGGCAATATTTATCTTGAAGTAAAGCACAAAAACAATAAAGGTAAAACCAAAAAGAAACGTATTGAAATTCAGAATCCTGATTTATATCAGATATTTCCGGAAGAATACGATTTCTTGCGCGAACAAGTTCCCGTAAATCCTGAATTGCTTGTTCCTGTAATTCAAAATCATTTTCATCGTATTACGCTTGTAAAAAAAGATATGGCAGAGCGTTGTACTATTGATTGTGAACTCGGATTTACTGACAGAAATATTACTCACGAAACCAACTCGTTCGCAATGGTGGAACTCAAACACGAAGCGGGCGCACCAAAATCTCCGCTTAGAATTGTGCTTGCAAAAAACGGTATTAAGAAATCGGGCTTTAGTAAATATTGTATCGGACGGGTTTTAAACAAACAAGAAGGTATCAAAACTAATCTTTTTAAAGAGAAAATCAGAGACTTGCAAAAGGTTCTTAATAATGCTTTATAAAATACTCAACTTTTTATAAGTGAGATTTTTACAACGGAAAACGCTGAAACCGTTTTTTAGTGATTTCGGTGTTTTTCGTTGATAAAAATACATGAAAAAGTTAAGTAAAAATATTAAAAACAATTTTAGTTAACATCAAAAAATCATTGTAATTATGGAAGTAATGAATTTATTATTAGATACAGTGAATGCTGGAATTGAATCAGTAAAGATATTCAATCTTAGTTTGATTGATTTTTATGATTTCGGAAAACTTATCTTCCGTTTGGCATTCAATTCGTTGGTACTTTTTTTGATAATTAATTTGATTTATCAAAAAAGTTCAGGTCGTAAGGAATTTTCATTCACATATTACGCCCTTGGAACAGCAATATTTTTGCTCTGTTATTTGCTTGAAGGCGTAAAAATAGAGTTGGGATTCGCACTCGGACTTTTTGCAGTGTTCGGAATCTTGAAATACAGAACTGATGCAATTCCGATCCGTGAGATGACATATCTTTTCGTGATAATCGGTATTGCTGTTGTTAACGCATTGGTCAACAAGAAAGTAAGTCTTGCTGAATTGGTTGTTACCAACGGTGCAATTATTTGCGTGGTATATTTCCTTGAAAAATATCTCATAAAATCAGAATCAAGTCTTGATATCATTTACGAGAAAATCGAAAACATCCGTCTTGACCGTCGTGATGAACTCAAAGCCGATTTGGAAACTCGTACAGGTTTGAAAATCAAGAATTTCAGTTTCATGAGAGTAGATTTCTTGAAAGATACCGCAATGATCAGGATTTATTTCGACAAAAAAGAAAACAAGTCCGACAATGCAATTTACGAACAAGGTCGCATAAAATAGTTAAATCATAGTAAAACCAATATTGAGCATGAAAACAGTCGGAAAATTAACCTTATTGCTTACCTTGTTGCTTGTAAGTACAAAACTTTTCGCACAAGAAAAACGTACTTACATGTATCTTGGAACTTCGGTAGAAAAAGAGTTCAGTAAAAAACTTTCTGCCGGAATCAATTTACAAGGACGTTTTTGCAACGATCCGAATACGCAGGATATTCTTGTAACACCAAAAATCGAATTTGCACCAATAAAATTTGTATCATTCGGAGCAGAATACCGCGTGGATTATTCACGCGAAAAAGGCGAAGAGTCAGAATGGAACGGACGTTTGGGTTTATTCGTAAAAGGCAAATACTCAATTCATAAGATATTGAAATTTGAGGGAAGAATCAAATACTGCAATTACACCGAAGACGCATATCTCGACGGCGAAAACCAAGGTAACAAACAATATTTGCGTTACAAACTTGGTGCAGAAGTCAAGATAAAACCTTTGAATCTCTCACCGTATTTCTCATATGAAATATTTGATAACCTTTTACGAAATACTGTTGATAAATTAAGATATGTTTGGGGCGCAAAATACAAAATCAACAAACAACATACAATCGGTTTTGAATATGCGTTGGAACAAAGATTCAATCTCCAGACCAAGAAGGGCAATGCAAAAGAAGATATCAACAAAAATATCTTCTCGTTCTACTACAAATACACATTCCCGTTCAAAAAAGAGAAGTAAAAATTTTCAACAGAATTGTGAAATAATTTGCAATATTTACATTTTTTGATTTATCTTTGCTATGAATATAGGAAAAATTATTCATAAAGTAAAATCAAAAGGGGTAACAACTTTGCGCAGGGCAGAACTATTAATAATATTGGTAATTTGGATGATTGCATTCTTGTCGCCGGCATTAACTGTCGATGACGTGGATAATGCTTTCTTCATAGAGTTGAAACATACATTTTGGAACCTTTTACCTTTTTTCTTATTATTCGTAATCAACCATTTTCTGTTGATTCCGCAAATGATGTTCAAAGGTAAATTTCTGTACTTCGGATTATCCAATATATTGTTAGTGAGCATAATAATATTTTTGATGCCGTATTTTCATCCGGAACCGAAAATGGGTGAGCAACCTCCTTTTGAAAAACATCTTCAAGACGAAATGCCGATATCTGAAGCAGGTAGAACACATCAGAACAATGCTTCGGACAAAAACGCAAAACATCTTGAACGCTGGCATCCAAAACACGGACGGCCGCCATTTAGAACAGCATCGTTTTTCCTTTCGATACTTGTGATAGGGTGCGATTGCGGTGTGCGGCTTGGTTTTAGATACGTAAAAATACAACATCTTACAGCTCAGCGCGAAAAACAGTACAGCGAAAACAAGTTGATGTTCCTGAAACAGCAGGTAAGCCCTCACTTTTTTATGAACACTCTCAACAATATCCATGCTCTGATAGATATTGATGAGGAACTTGCAAAAGAAGCTGTAATAAGACTCTCAAAACTAATGCGTTATATGCTTTACGATTGCGAAAAAGGATTTTCACCCTTAGGCAAAGAAATAGAGTTTATACAGAGTTTTGTCAGCCTTATGAAACTGAGATATTCCGACAAAGTAAAAATAAATATAGATATTGCAAGTAATTTGCCCAACGACAAACAAATACCGTCATTGATATTTATATCGTTGATAGAGAATGCGTTCAAACACGGAGTTAGTTACAAGCAGGATTCGTTTATAGATATTCGGCTGATGACACCTGACAACGGCGGACATCTTAATTTTACTTGTGATAACAGTCTGGTAGAAGAAACCAAGCCGATGGAAAAAACCGCTAAAAAAGAAGGCGGTATCGGCGTAAAAAATACTATCAACCAGTTGGATCTTATTTACAACAAAAATTACGAACTCAATATTAACAAAACAGACAAAACATTTTCTGTTAAACTAACAATACCACTATGATGAAATGTATAGCAATAGACGATGAGCCGTTGGCACTCAAACAAATTTGCGCGTATATCTCCAAAACTCAGGATTTGGAACTTGTAGCAAGTTTTGAAAGTTCTGTGGAAGCTCAAAAATATCTTCAGTCAGACAAAAATGAGGTAGACCTGATGTTTGTTGACGTCAACATGCCGGATCTTTCCGGTATCGACCTCGTGAAATCGCTTATCAATCCGCCGATTGTAATCTTCACTACAGCATACACAGAATATGCGGTAGACGGTTTCAAAGTTGGTGCTATCGATTACATCCTAAAACCAATTGCTTACGAAGATTTCAAAAAAGGTGTAGAAAAAGCATTTGAATCATTCGGACACAAAGAAGAAGAACGTCAGCAACAGGCTCGTTCATCAAAATACGTTCCTAACAACCGTTATTTCTTTCTCAAAAGCGAATACAAAATTATTCGTATCAATTTTCAAGACATCAAATATATCGAATCTGTTCGCGAATACGTAAGATTCCATCTTGAAAATTCAAGACCGATAATGAGCTTGTTGACAATAAAAGCCGTGGAAAACTATTTGCCAAAAGACAGATTTATGCGAGTACACCGTTCTTATATAGTCAACTTAGACAAAGTCAACGAAATAGAGCGATTCCGTATAGTATTCGACGGTGATACATTTATTCCAATCAGCGAACAATACAAAGAAAAGTTCCAAGACTTCTTAGACCGAAACTTTGCATTATAAAAAAAAGCGGACCAACGAGTCCGCTTTTTTTATATCTGTTTTACGCTTGTCAGAATAAGATACCAAAAAATTTCTTTTTCAATCCATACGTCTGAAAAAAGAAATCAAAAAAAAATCTTTTTCAATCCATGTGTCTGAAAAAAGAAATCACTTTGCAAAAGTTTCAATCCATGTGTCTGGAAAAAGAAATCAAGTTGCAAAAGTTTCAATCCACGTGGCGGAAAAATGAAATCACCGTGCAAAAGTTTCAATCCACGTGGCGGAAAAATAAAATCACCGTGCAAAAGTTTCAATCCACGTGGCGGAAAAATAAAATCACCGTGCAAAAGTTTCAATCCATGTGGCGGAAAAATAAAATCACCGTGCAAAAGTTTCAATCCATGTGGCGGAAAAATAA
>JAFXZT010000092.1 GCA_017541145.1 Bacteroidales bacterium
GCGCTCTCCACCCTTAAACTGCTTCCCACAAGCCTTACATTTATACGTTTGAACGTGGTTCCGCACACCATTTTTTACTACCTCTGAAGAACCACAAAAAAAGCATTTTTTTAAGCATATCAATGATAATTTCTGCAAATACAACTAATTCAATGCTTTACACGATTTTCATCCTGCAAAATGTCCATTAGCCCAAAAACAACGTTTGAACACAATGAGAATCTACGTTGCATTTATATGTTTAAAGGAACACGTTTGATTTTTATTAAACGAAATGATGCATTGATGAAAAAATTTTTCAAGACATTTTCCCATCTTTGGAGTTTCCATAAATAAAAAAGAGAATCATTTGATTCTCCTTTTTAAGAAATTCCGCGCCGTAGCCAGAATTTCGCACGAATTTAATCGGCCTTTGTCCACGTGTTTCTAAACTTTCGTCTTCATTTTTCACCTAGGACGTTGCAAATATACAACATTCCTCAGTGGTTGTCAATAGTTTTTTCGGATTAGGTACATATTCTCATTCAAAACTGTACCAGATTCGCAGTGAATATTCTTGGGAAGAAAATTTAAATATTATATTTTTGTGTGAAAAATAAATTACAATGGAAATAGATAAGGAAAAACTTCAACAAGTTCAGTTAATAATAGACAACCTTGCTAATGGTATTAACCCTATAAATGGAACAGCATTAAACAATATCGATGTGTTCAACAATGTACATATTATTCGTAGTTTTTTCTATGCCTCGCAAGTATTACAAGGATTAATTGATGGAGTTATAACAACACCGAAGAAAATACCAAACGCAAAAAAATCAACATTCCACTTAAACGACAACGATATATTGAATTTTGAGTTTTCAAAAACTCCGATCCCATTATCAACAATGGTTGAAATGATGAATCGCTATGTGGATGAGGAACAGGTGAAGAAATTGTCCTTCTCTAAATTAGCAGGCTGGTTAATAAAGATAGGTATATTAACGATTGACGAAGCAGCGAAAAAAGTACCAACAGAAATAGGAGAAAAAAAGGGTTTGACAATAGAAAATCGAGTTGGTAGTTCTGGAAAACCATACTCTGTTGTTTTGTACAATGAGTCCGCACAAAGATTCATAATCGACAATATAGAAGGTCTGTATGATTTTCTTAACGTAAATAGTTAAGTACAACATTTCCCCAAAAGTTAGTTATAATAACAGGACTTACACTCAGGTCTATCGAAACTTATTCCGTAAGAACTTTTACCACATTGGTGACAATAATTCTCTGAATAATATTCGTAGCCGCCATACTTATTCCATGTGTAATAACATTTTTTACAATAGGGAATTTGTGGATTATAAGAAATATCCTTTCCACATCGTATGCAATACCCGTCTTGTTTGCGTATTTTTATTCTCTGAATTGTTTGTGGTGCAGGCTTCTCCTCCTGTTTGACTTCATTGTCTTCTAAATCATCAAAATTGAAGGACTTTTGTGTATCAACAATCTTTTTTGAATTAATTATAATTTTTCGTAGTTGTTCATATGATTTCACAAAAGTATTTGGAATCATTAGGAATCGTAATCCTCTCTCATGACAGAGTTGCCCTTTTTTTGTGTCGGCGATTTCCCGATTCCGATCTCCAAAATGTTCTCCTCCGTTTATTTCGATGACAATCTTAGGTATCAACTTCCCCAGTTGCTTTTCATATAATACACAGTCAAATTCACTCTTCTGTTTGCATAAATCATCATCATCTGAAAATATCTTACTATATGCAACATTTCGTTTTACCTCAAATGAAGTATGTACGGAACAAAAATGTGATATTGTGGTATAAAATTCATTTTCATATATGCTACCATTTGATTTTCCAATTTCTATTTTGACAGATTCATTCATTGGAATAGAAATCTTTCCATTGCTTTTCACATAATTCACCAAATCCATAATATCGGAAGATTTGTTACCAGAACGTATTTTTAAGATGTCTTCGTCGTAAGCAATGACAAATTTATTTTTAGCCCTTGTCATTGCCACATTTATTAGTTCGGTATTATTTTTTAACCAATCAAATGTTCTTTGACTTGTCCTTTGGGATAAGGCTGTTGAAAGTATTATTGTGGATTTTTCTCCCCCTTGCATTGCATGTACTGTACAACACTCAACATCAGATAGCTTATTTTGTTTTAGCAACGAATTAATTAACTCTTTTTGGTTCACGAATGGAGTAATAATTGTAGCTTCATGAATGTTATTTCTTTTAAGATAGTTAATTATAGCCAATCCTTCATCTATTGCTGAGTTTTTATCAAGAGTATTTGTGTTTTTTACCGGAATAGAGATTAAATCTCCTATTTTCTTTTCAACCTCCGAAAGCTTTAAGCACTTGTAGTATTTTTGATTTGAAAAATCAATTATTTTTTTTGCACATCTGTAATGATACCTTAATGTGATTTTGGGTGAAATAGTATCATGCTCTCGCATTATTTCCAGCACAGAATGATGTTTGTAATCGTAATCTTTAGGAATTGAAAATTTTTTTCTCAAAGTCTCGTTTATGGAATTCTCTAATACAACGATTGGTTTGAGTTGAAGTGTGTCTCCAACCATTAATAAAGAATTTGCTTTAGTTATTGGAATTAAAGAGTGTGCAACATTGCATTGTCCTGCTTCATCCATTATTACCAAATCAAACATGTATTGTGGAGAGCCAAGTCGTTGTGCAGAAATGTTAGTTGTAAATATAATTGGAAAGACTTTAACGAATCGCTTCATATTTTCGTCAATTGACAACCATTTATTAAATTCTGCTACACGTTCATTTTCATCTTCTAAATAACAGATATTTTTTAAGTCCTGATACGATGGCGTTTGTAATGTTTTTATGTACTTAATTGAGGAATAATATAGTAGTTGTTTTAAGTAATAATCCTCACTCAATGGGGTAAATAACTTCCATAGTTCTCTATTATTCACTTCTGGATTCTTCCATATTTCATTACTTAATACATCAATTGTTTTGCGAATGTTATCAGAAAATTGATTTTTTTCTCCGTTGGTTTTTTTTAAGAGTTTTTGAGCACATTTTAAATCTTCTTCAAGTTGAAGATGGTATTCTTGCGACTTCAATATTTGCTGTAATCGTTCATTCTTTTCATCGGTTGTTTCCTTAATTTTATTCATTTTTGTTTCATCAGGACTATTTTCTGTTTGAAATTCAAATAGTTTTCTTAATTCTAAAACAGCCAATTTTACTTGTTCAATATTACCCAATCTGAGAAATGGAAATCTGATTTTTTCTCCTTTATAATCAATAGAAAGTTTTTCAATAATTCCATTTACAGGTTTATTGTTAGCAGAACATACAAGAATGGTTTTGTTGTTATAGAAACCATTCAAAACCACATTCAATATTGTTTGCGTTTTCCCTGTGCCTGGAGGTCCTTGTACAAAAGTCACGGGTTGTTTCATCGCATTGTAAAGAACACGTGTTTGATCCACATTTATCTTTTCGTCTGCAATAATTATATGAGGTTCTTTTCTTCTTTTATCGTTGGATGTTATTCTTCCAAATAATGATTTTAAAGGAACATTTAATTTGTCGGATTGTGCTCGTTCAATAATTTCATTATAGGTTGGTTTTAGATCTATGTTCAAATCTCGTTCCAACAACATTATATTGGGACGAGTATTAATGATTTCTCCTTTCCTGAAATTAGATTCCAACATGGCTATACTGTGTTCCTCGTCATCTTGAAATTGTTCTATAAACTCATCAACATTCATTTCTGTGTATTGAAATAATGTCGATTTGCAATCCCCAATAAGTTTGTTTTTTTCGTATACTCTGTGTATAAACGATTTATTGAATCGCAATGTATCATCTATGTTCAATGTACTTTCAATTGGATTAAATCTAACATTATAAAAGCAAACAATATAATGTTTTTTCCCAATGTCAATAGATAATTTAGATAACGCCAGTTCCTCGTATTGTTTTCTCTCATTGTCAAAGATTTGCTTGTAACAGATTTTCAGAACATCTTCTTTCTGCTCTTTATTCAATATAATTTTTTTATGTTGCATTAAGTATGATACATCTATACCCGCTATCATACCCATGTCACAGTCTTTTTGATAAGGATCATTATCAAAATAATTACAGGTTTCATAATAATCAAGCAAATATTTTACATCAGTATCATAGTCCAACCAAGAATATTTGCTCATATTTTCCGTAATCTTTTTTAACAAAGACTCTGGAACTTCATAATTTGAGAAATCAATTATTTTTGCGGTTTGTATCTTATGTAAGAAAAGTCCATCTCCGTTTACAAGTGACGCTTCGTCATTTATAGATGGATTGTAAATGAAACACTTTAAACGTGGTTCATGCTCGTCAAACTTTATATCTTGTATTGCTATCCAATACTTTGTTTCTGCATCTTCGGGTTGCTTCTTGTACGTTATATAAACCCATTTGGCTTCACGAATTGCTTGTATTAATGTCTTGCATATTTTATTATCAATCATAGACAAATATAAATATTCACAAATATAACGAAATATCTGATATGTTGTCTATGCAAAAAACTGCATTTTCAATAAGAAAAAACATTAGAATCTTCTTCTCAAGAAAATCCATTTTAAGATTCCCCTAACCTTTCTTCAAAATTCCCCCTCCTTTGTTTCCTGCATTTTCAAACGGATTGTGTCATCGGGATTGTAAAGGACAACTTCGCCATTGCTTGGCGTAAAATCCTGATTGTCAGCTATTCTTTCCATATTTTTCAGCATTATATATTGCGGAAATAAAAATTCACAATACCGTTTCGGTAACGAGGCGGGCAAATAATTAAAAAGTATTCCCATTTTTTCTATCTTTGAAAAAAAGAAATGTATGGAACAAATAGTAGTGCTCGATGCGGCAACAATTGGAGAAAACAGCATCTTCGATTCATTCAAAAACTTAGGAAACCTTCGTGTTTTTGCAACAACAACAA
>JAFXZT010000093.1 GCA_017541145.1 Bacteroidales bacterium
ATTTTACATCGTAAAAATATTGTATATTTTATATAAAAATTTTTGTTTTTCGGATGAATGGTTCTAATGAGATGTCCCATTATTTTCGATGCAAAAATACAACAATTTTATCAATTAGATGCAATAATTTATATTGTTAAATAATATTCCTTAGTAATCTTTAACGATTCTTAACAATTAATTAATTTTGCAAGTGTGAAATTTACGATGTTTGTAAGCGAAAAATTGGAAATAATTTGCTAATTTCGCCCGCAGAAAATCAACAAACTTATATATTGATTATGTCAAAAGTCATAAAACTTAAAAAAGGCTTGGATATCAACCTTAAGGGTGCTGCGCAGCAAACTGTATCTCAGACAGTTGCCGGTGCAGAAATCTCTATTAAGCCATCTGACTTCTCTTGTATGAAACCACACTTGGAAGTAAAGGTAGGCGCTAAGGTAAAAGCTGGAACTGTATTGTTTACAGATAAGTACAGGCCTGAAATCTGTTTCTGCTCTCCCGTAAGCGGTGAGGTGATAGAAGTGCGCCGAGCAGAACGCAGAAGAATCACCGACGTAATCGTTAAGGCTGACGGTGCCAATGATTACGAGAAGTTTGACACTTCTAATCTCTCATCAAAAGAGGCTGTTAAATCACTTTTGCTCAAGAGCGGTGTTTGGCCTTATTTACGTCAACGTCCTTTCAACATCATCGCTGATCCTCAGCAAGATGCTAAGGCTGTTTACATCTCAACTTTCGATTCTGCTCCTCTCGCTACAGACTATCAATTTGTATTGAAAGATCAAATCGATTTGTTTCAGGCTGGCGTTGATGCTTTGGGCAAGTTAGCTAAAGTATATCTTGGCTATGACAGCAGAATTCAAGGTAATGTATTTGCTTCTGTAAAAGGTGTTGAGGCTACCGGTTTTGAAGGTCCTCATCCAGCCGGCAATGCTGGCGTACAGATTTCGCATGTTTGTCCTGTAAACAAGGGTGAATCTGTTATCGTTGTTAATCCTCAAGATGTTGTAATTATCGGTCGTTTGGTGAAAAACGGTATTTACGATGCTAAGAAAACAATCGCTTTGGCCGGTAGCAAAGTAAATGCTCCTGCATACGTTTCTGTTTTGGCAAATACCAAAGTTTCTGACATCATCAACGGTAAATATGATGCTGAAAATGCACGTATTATCAGCGGTAATGTTTTAACAGGTACAAAAATCGAGGCTGACGGTTATTTGGGATTTTATGACAACGAAATCACAATTATTCCTGAAGGCAATTATTATGAGATGTTCGGCTGGGCATTACCAGGTTTCAAGAAATATTCTTTCTCAAGAACATTCTTCAGCTGGCTTTCACCTAAGAAACAATTTGATTTGGATACCAATATGCATGGTGAAAAACGTGCATACGTTGTAACCGGTACTTTTGAAAAATTGGTTCCGATGGATATAATGCCGTTGCAGCTTATAAAAGCTATTTTGGCTCAGAATATTGATTTGATGGAAGAACTCGGTATTTACGAAATTGCAGAAGAAGATTTTGCACTTTGCGAATTTGCTGATACTTCAAAGACTGATATTCAGGCTATTATACGTCAAGGTTTGGATCTTATGGTTCAAGAAACCCGTTAAAACTTTAAGAAAATTAAATTAAAATGGATTTAAGAAAGTATTTAGACAAAATAAAGCCTAATTTCGAAGAGGGTGGTAAACATCCCGGATTGAAATCAACTTTCGAAGCCTTTGAATCGTTTTTATTTGTTCCAAACAACGTAACAGCTTCAAAAGGTGCTCATATCCGTGATAGTGTTGACTTGAAACGTACTATCACTGTCGTTATTATTGCTTTGATTCCGGCATTGTTGTTCGGTATGTGGAATGTCGGATATTTCCATCACAAAATGACCGGAGAAACTGCCGGTTTGTGGGGAAATTTCTTTTATGGCTTAGGACAAGTATTACCTATTCTTGTTGTAAGTTATGTTTCCGGATTGTTCCTCGAATTCCTTTTTGCTCAAATTCGTAAAGAGCAAGTTAACGAAGGTTTCTTGGCTACCGGTTTGCTTATTCCTATGATTGTTCCTGTTGATACTCCTCTTTGGATGGTAGCAATTGCAACGATGTTTGCAGTTCTTATCGGTAAGGAAGTTTTCGGCGGTACAGGTATGAATATTGTTAACCCGGCACTTTTGGCACGTGCATTCTTGTTCTTCGCTTATCCGAGCAAGATGTCTGGTGACAAAGTTTGGATTGCCGGTCTTGACGGTGCTGAAAAAACTGTTGACGGTTTCTCAGGTGCTACTCCTCTTGGAGAATTGGCTCAGAATACCTCTTGGGATGCTTTGACTTCTCATTATTCTGTATCAGACATGTTCTTCGGATTTATTCCGGGTGCTGTTGGTGAAACTTCTACATTGTGCATTTTGTTGGGCGCAATTCTTTTGATTTGGACCGGCGTTGCATCATGGAAGATTATGCTTTCAGGCGTCCTTGGCGTTTTGTTCATGGGATTACTTCTCAATTTTGCTGGCGACCACATCGTATCGAGTCTTGACCCACAAAAAGATGCAGCAAAAATTGCTGAATATTCATACTTATTTGTTCCGGCTTACGCACACTTGATTCTCGGTGGTTTTGCATTCGGTATCGTTTTCATGGCTACCGACCCTGTAACAGCTGCTCAAACCGAAACTGGTAAATGGATTTACGGTTTCTTGGTTGGCGTTGTTGCAATCTTGGTACGTGTAGTAAACCCTGCATTCCCGGAAGGCGTTATGATGGCAATTCTTCTTATGAATGTTACTGCTCCGATTATCGACCATATTGTTGTACGTCAAAATGTTAAACGTCGTCTTAACAGAGCAAAAGCTAGTAAATAATATTACAAACCATTAAATAAAATAGAAAGAAATGAATACAAATAGTAATGTATACACAGTAGTCTATTCTGCAATAATGGTTGTAGTAGTAGCTATTGTTTTAACTGTAGTTTCTGTTGGTCTCAAACCTCAACAGAAAATTAATATGGATAACGAAAAACGTATTAATATCCTCAAATGTGCAGGTATTGAAGTTGACGAATCCAAAGCTGAAGAAACATTCAATAAGGCTGTAGTAGAATCTTTTGTTGTTGACTCTTTGGGTAACAAAACAAATGATGACGCTTTTAGTATCAAAGATAATTTAATCGTTTTCAAGACTGTTGTTAAAGATGGTGTTGTAAAGAAAGAAGTAAAACTTCCGATTTTCAAAGTAGAAAACAACGGACAATTTTACTATGTAGTTCCATTGAAAGGCAAAGGTCTTTGGGGTGCTATCTGGGGATATGCTGCATTGAAAGAAGATTTCAACACAATCAACGGTGTTGTATTTGCTCATGCTTCAGAAACTCCGGGTCTTGGTGCAAAAATGACTGAAGATTTCTTTACTTCTCAATTTGTAGGAAAAGAGATGTCAGAAAACGGTAAATTTGTAGGCGTAAATGTTTACAAAGATTCCAAAAAAACTGCTGAAGATCCGAAACACGGTATCGACGCTATCTCAGGTTCTACAATGACAACAAACGGTGTTAAAAACATGGTTAACGACTGTTTGCAAGCATACGAACCATTAAAGAAAACACTTTCATCAACTTCTGCTTCGGCTCCGGCTGTTGATAATACTGATACAGTAAGCGAACCGGTTCCGGATGCTCCGGCAGCAGATTCAACTCAAAATGTTATCAAATAAGCATTATGGCACAGACTAATTATTCAGACATATTTAAGAATCCGTTGAGCTTGAATAACCCTATCACTGTACAAGTATTGGGTATCTGTTCGGCTCTTGCTGTAACTGTAGAATTGCAGCCAGCTATCGTAATGGCTATTTCGGTAACAGTTGTTACAGCTTTTTCTAACCTTATAATCTCTCTCATGAGAAATACAATTCCATCTCGTATACGTATTATCGTACAGTTGGTAGTTGTAGCATCTCTTGTTATTCTTGTTGACCAAATACTTAAAGCCTTTATGTACAACCTTGACAAAGCGTTGAGTGTATATATCGGACTTATCATTACGAACTGTATCGTTATGGGTCGTCTTGAAGCATTTGCATTGGGTAACAAACCAGTACCGGCATTACTCGACGGTATTGCTAACGGTGCCGGATATGGTATTATTTTGGTAATTGTAGCATTTGTACGTGAACTTTTGGGTTCCGGAAGTTTATTCGGTTTCAAAGTAATTCCTCAAGCATTATATGATTTGGGATATTCCAACTGTGGTATTATGCTTAATCCTCCAATGGCACTTATCCTTATCGGTATTGTTATCTGGATACAGCGTTCTAAAATGAAAGAACTTCAGGAAAAATAATTGTTTAAACCTTTTAAACACAATTAAGTAAATGGAATCATTAAATTTATTTATAAAGTCGATTTTTATAGACAACATGATTTTTGCGACATTCCTTGGAATGTGTTCTTATCTTGCTGTCTCAAAAACCGTTAAGACTTCAGTAGGTTTGGGTGCGGCAGTTATTTTCGTGTTGTTGATAACTGTTCCGGTTAACTACTTACTTGAAAACTACATCCTTAAAGAAGGTGCATTGTCTTGGTTAGGAGATGGTTATGCTGAGGTTGACTTGAGTTTCTTGAGTTTTATCCTTTTCATCGCCGTTATTGCCGCAATCGTACAGCTTGTGGAGATGATTGTAGAAAAATTTGCACCGGCACTTTACGGACAGCTCGGTATCTTCTTACCGCTTATCGCTGTTAACTGTGCTATCATGGGTGCATCATTATTTATGCAACAGAAAGAATTTGAAACAATCGGTGATTCTTTTGTATACGCATTAGGCTCAGGTATCGGTTGGTTCATCGCTATCGTTTTGATTGCTGCTATTAGAGAAAAAATTTCTTACTCTAATGTTCCTGCACCTTTGAAAGGCGTTGGTATTGCATTCATCGTTTGCGGTTTGATGGCTATTGCATTTATGTCATTTATGGGTATTAAACTTGATTAACTTTAAAATCATACAGCAAAATGGTATTATTAGACGCTAGTTTAATGTCAACTTTGGGACCAGCCGTAATTATATTTTTCGTGTTGGTGTTGATATTGGTTGCATTATTGTTGTTTGCAAAAGCCAAACTTCTTCCTTCTGGAAAAGTAAAAATTACAATCAACGGTGACAAAGTTGTAGAGGTAGAGCAAGGTGGTTCTGTACTTTCAACACTTGCCGGTGCTGCTGTTCATTTGCCGTCTGCTTGTGGTGGTAAAGGTTCATGCGGTCAGTGCAAATTGCAAATTTTGCAAGGTGGTGGTGACATCCTTCCTTCAGAAGTACCTCATTTTACAAGAAAACAAATCAAAGATCATTGGAGACTTGGCTGTCAGGCTAAAGTAAAAGGTGATATGGAAATCAAGGTTGATGAATCTATCCTTGGTGTTAAAGAGTGGGAATGTGAAGTTATTTCTAACAAAAACGTTGCTACATTCATCAAAGAGTTCAAAGTAAAATTGCCGGCCGGCGAACACATGCACTTTGAACCGGGTTCATACGCTCAGATTCGTATTCCTAAATATGACATTGATTATGATAGAGATATGGATAAGGGTTTGATTGGTGATCTTTATCTTCCGGCATGGCAAAAGTTCGGACTTTTTGGTTTGAAACAGAAAAACACTGTTGAAACCATCCGTGCTTATTCTATGGCCAACTATCCTGATGAAGGTGATATTATTACTTTGACAGTACGTATTGCTACACCTCCTTTCAAACCGAAACCACAAGTTGGATTCCAAGATGTACCATGTGGTATTGCATCTACATACATCTTCTCATTGAAACCTGGTGACAAAGTAGTGATGTCAGGTCCTTACGGAGAATTCCGTCCGGTTTACGATTCTAAGCGTGAAATGATTTGGGTAGGTGGTGGTGCCGGTATGGCTCCTCTTCGTGCTCAGATTATGCACATGCTCAAGACCCGTCAGTGTCGCGACCGCGAAATGCACTATTTCTACGGTGCACGTGCTATCGACGAAGTATTCTTCATGGACGATTTCTTAGCTTTGGAAAAAGAATTCCCGAATTTCCACTTCCACTTGGCTCTTGACCGTCCGGATCCAAAAGCAGACAGCCTTGGTGTAAAATACACCGCAGGTTTCATTGCTCCTGTTATGGGTGATACTTATCTTAAAGCTCACGAAGCTCCTGAAGATATTGAGTATTACCTCTGCGGACCTCCTATGATGGCAAAAACAGTTCTCGACCTTCTCCACTCTCTTGGTGTAGAAGACGAAATGATCAGATTCGATAATTTCGGAGGATAAAAAACTGTAAATCAGAATTATAGACAAATGGGCGTTGCAGTGCAACGCCCATTTCGTTTTGTAGGGGCGTGGGCGTAAATGGAATTTCCACGAAGGATCAGGACAACTACAAAGAGGTGATTATTCCTTGATGATTTTTGGAGGTTTTATTTTGGAAAGGATTTCGGATTCGACGTTTTTATTGGGAATAAAATCGCAGGATTGATCTGAAACTTTCGTGATTTTGTATTTTCCGGGGATATTATTCATAAGGTATTCGGTTTCAGAGGTTTTGACGGATTTTTCTTCGCCATTAAAAGTGTAGAAAATTTCAAAAGGAGCTATGCCGAAAAGGGTGATTTTCAAAGGTTCGCCGAAGCAGACTTTAGTATTGTCAAAAGAGGCGGAAGGAGGGTTTTGGCAGGGATTGTCAAAATTATAATGAAATGTAAAGGGGAAATTACTGACTATTTTATCAAAAGTTATCGCATTTGGCTCACAGTGTGCATTTTCCGTATCACAATCGTAAATAGCATAAAGCGAAAAACCTAATTTGATATAAATATTTTTATCAGGAGCAATTTTAGGGATCGTTTCCGACATTGCCGGAATTTGTTTTATTAAAAACTTTGAGTTTAACAAAGTTTGTTCGTCTGTCGCAGATTCTATGTTATATCTAACTATATTACAAGAATTTACGTCGTTTTTTTCAATGTTGTAAATGTATTTTCCCGATGCGGAAAAACTGCATTGAGAATATAAGTTAAATTGAAAATTCTCTTTCAAAATTCCGTTTTCGCTATCAAAATCAAATAATACGCTTTTTTCAGTTCCTATGCCGAAAATTATTTTGGAATTATCCAAAGAAACGGTAGAAGAAGAAACATCATACGGAATGTCTAAAATTTTCGGCTCTGAAAATCCGTCTTTTGTTATCAACGAAATTTCTATTTTGTTATTCACCGACGATAAAAACCAAATATTTTCAGTGTTTTTTTGCTGAATAAAAATAAACTTGGTGTTTTTAGACGAAAAAGTTTTTAGAGTGGTTATATTTTGGGGATTTTCGTTGCTTATTACAGAACAATATACGCCCTTGCCTACAACAGAGTAAAAGAATAACGTTTTGTCGTTGTTGTACGGAAACGGAATCAACGAGGGGGAATGCATTAATGAACCAACATTTGTAAATATTTGATTTTCATTAATATCCCACAATTTGTTACCACCGTAACGGAAAAGCAAATTGCCGTTACGGTCGGATATGCACGAAGAGTTATAAGCGTTAGTAGGATTAACAACTTCCGTTTTTTGTGGTGGATTGCTGTCAAAATTTATTATGTAATTTCCTAACGCCCAATTATAATCTTCCTTTTGCGCAAAAGCAATGCACGGCAAAAGTGAAATAAGTATGATACTTTTTTTCATAATAAAAAAAATGCACAAAAAACATACTAAAATGCTTTTCGTGCAAAAATATTATAATTGTTTGGGTTCAAAAACGTATCTTACACTAAAACCATAATGGTCAGCATGCAGAGCATTTATGAAAGCGGAATATGCTCCGTTATAGTAGTCAATTTCCAAAGGGTAATGTGCATATGAAATAAATCCGTTATAATTATCGTCTGTCCAAAAGAAAACGGTTTTGTTAATAAAATCGAATTCATCTGCTTCAAAATCAGTATTGTCAAGACAACCTGCCATTGTGTGATTTGCTGCATTTTCATCAACTCCGTCGTAATATTCTCTGCCGGATAAGAAAATGTCATAATATCCCCACTCATAGTCGAAATCAAAAACTGTAGTTCCATTTTCTGGTAAATGACCGATAGATGTAACTTCCATTATGTCGTTAATATCTTGTCTTGACGGAAGATGTCCGTATGTAGGATATTTAATAGTTGTATATGTTCCGTCAGCACGTCTGCGAGGAAGATTCATTTTAATTTTATGCGCACATTCGTTAGCAATTTCCCAATGATAGAAACGTCCGTAGGTTTGTGCATTCGCTTCGTCATTATTGTAAACGTATGAACTATCTCCGGGTTTATATCTGAAATTTTCAATCATTACCCAAAAATACTTTCCGGGTTCAGACTTCCTCCAAACTTTCATAACCTTGTAAGTATTAGCTGTTGCATTGTATGGATAATCTTTTACGGTAGAAAACATTGTGTCAAGTTCTGGGTCGCTATAATCAATAAAAAATGCCTTGGAAAGTTTTTCCTTTCGGTTATATTGATATGTAATGCCGTCAATTACTGCGGGATTAGAATATTTACCATTAGTAACAACAAACGTTTTTTCTGCCTCTATATTTTTTTCAGTAATTTTCGGCTCGTCTTTGTCGCAAGAACTAAGCGCAAATGCAGCAACAGCAATAGTTGCGGCAAATGATTTTATGACAAATCTGTTTATAATAATTTTATTATCAGTTTTCATTATCGTTTTTGTGAATTCACGCTGCAAAGTTAAATAAAAAATCGGACTTTTAAAATTTATTAATGTATTTTTTTTTTGCAGACAACCTCAGCGTAAAATACACCGCAAGTTTCATTGCTTCGCTCTCGACCTTCTCCATTCTCTTGGTGTTGAAGACGAAATGATCAGATTTGATAATTTTGGTGGCTAATCCAAAACATAAATAAAAAAATCCGATTGCAGTCGCAATCGGATTTTTTTTGCGGGTACGAAATTGTATATTTGCGGCATAAATAGTTATAAACTATTGCTGTCCGATAAAAAAAATACGACTTCCATATAGCCTTTACAATGTATTGTAGGGGCTATTTTTTTTACGACAAAACAAAGGTTATTTTGGAAAGATTATTTTGAGTTGCGAGTCGAAAAGTTTTCGGTTAACATTATTCCATTCTTTTTCGGGATTGTAAATCAGTTTGTATATATCGATGTAATACATCAGCATATTTCTAATTTGCTGTTATGCGTTGCTGCGGATGAAAATTGTATTGCGCACGGCGTGTGTTCCTTGTTTTACGTTCACATCTGTTTTTTTATAAAATTTATAGCCTGTGCAAACACCGGCTGCCCGAAATGTTTTGTATCTTTGCCCATGATAATTTTAATTAATTAAGCACAAACTAAATTATCAAAAAAAATGAGGAAATCAAACGGTTTCCTCTTTTTTTTTGTCGAAATTTTTCGGTTTTCGGACACTAATATTAAGTTTTATACTCCTTCCATTATTTTTCACATTCTACAATCTCGCAGGAGTGATGTTTCTTTTCGTCATAATTGATGCCGACAAAAAGAAGTCGCCCTTTGTAACCGCCAAGCCGCTCAGAATAATTCTTTTTACTGATTTGGTCGATGGCGGACAGTGTGGACGATTTGCGTTTCAGTTCGATGATAACGGCGGGCCAATTAGGATAAAGCGGTACTAAAACGACGTCCGCAACGCCTTTGCCCGTCGGAAGTTCGTTAAAAATGCGGTAATAAGTTTTTGCGTGCATATAGGCGATGTCTATTGCAGATTGCAACGATTGTTCGTGGTTGTAAATGAGATTAGATGTTATATCGTCGTGAAGTTCCTCCAACGCTTTCGCCACCGTCTCGCCGTCCTTTGCAAGAGTTGCTTTGAGAAGTCGTTCTGAGTTTTTGATGAACTTGCCCAAAACTTTGAACGATTCTGTATTTTCCAAAGCGTTGCCCCAAATATCCTGAGTTTCGAGATTTGGCATACGACAGGTCTTTTCGTCAGGGTTATAGGCGAGAAAACCCGTGTGCATCATATATGTGAACAATTTGTCCTTGGTGTTGATGTCGTCGAGAGAGTTGGCAAATGAAGTTATGTTGACCGGCACACTTCCACCCGCAAGCATTTTTATAAGGTCGTCCTTGATGCCCTTATAATTGCCTTTGATATACGGCGCAATGGTTTCGTATGTACCTGTGTTAGACCAAAAAGGCTTGAAAGTTCTTTTTGAGATGGTCTGCACGATGGCGTGAGGGTTGCTGATGCGGATGCCGTTGACACAATAACCGTCGTACCATTTTAGGCAGTCTTTGAAACTGATATTGTGTTGCTCACAAAGAGATTTTACCTCGTCTTCTGTAAAACCAGTAAATTCGGCAAATTGGAATGGTTCAAGGAAAATATATTCCTCAAAATTATTGAGTTTGCTTTCCAACCTTTCGCGGACAATAGGCAGTATGCCCGTAATGTATGCAAGCGCAATAGCCTGACCTGTTGATTCGCTTTTGAACAAAGAAAGCAACAAGCCAAGATATTCTTGAAACAAATCATTCGGCTGTTCGCTTCGGATTGGCAAATCGTATTCGTCAATTAAAATCACAAATTTAATACCGGTTGCTTGATAAACAAGTTTTATACAATCTGCAATAGTGGTACAATGCGAAAAATCAATGTCTTTAAACTCACTGACCATATCATTGCGTATGTCTCGTGTCATCTTGTTTACAAAACTATCTTCTCCTGTCTTGAACAAGTTTGTAGTGTAGTCAACGCAATCTATCGCAATGACATTAAATTTGTTGAGGAATTTTCTATAAGTCGGCTCTTGGGCAATTTTCAAGTTCTTGAACTGACGGTGTGACTTGCAGCCACGGGAATAATAAGCCATCAGCAACGCCTTCGCCATCGACTTGCCGAAACGTCTCGGTCGCGACACACAAATGTACTTGCTTTTGGTATTCAAAAGTTTATTCAATTCTCTCACAATCAACGATTTGTCAACATAAATCATTGAATTGAGAGCGTCTTGAAATAGTTCGTTGCTTGGATTGACGTAGATTCCCATAATGACCGTGATTTTAGTTCCTGCAAAAATAATAAAAAAATCTGAAAAACTTTTTTGACGAGATTTTTTTATTCCACCTTAACTCCAATCATCGTAATATCATCCAATTGGAATGAATTTCCGCGCCATTCGGTTATGATTTCAATTAGGCGTTTGCCGAGACGGGGCATCGAAAGCGAGTCGTTTTCAACAAGGCATTTCGCAAGACGGTTCCCCTTGAATTTCTTGGCATCGGGGTTGGTCTGGTCCTTGTAACCGTCACTCATAAAGAAAAGTTTATCGCCTTTAACCAATTCAAAATCAAAAGTTTGAAAATTATTTTCCGTTGAATAGTTACCCACCGGCATTCTGTCGCCTTTTAGTCTTGTAACTTCGTCTCCACGCAAAACAAGCAGAGACTGGTTTGCGGACGCATATTTCATCGCTGTACAGTCTTCATTAAAAACCGCAATTGTCATGTCCATTCCGTCGCTCATCTCCATCGAATCGTCTACACTTTTTATCAATGTGGTTTTTACAGTGCTACGCATTCTGTCCAAAATTACGCCCGGCAATAATTCTTCTCCGGAGGAATCCATTATGCTCAAAATATCTTTTAATGCACTGATTCCCAACATACTGAGCAATGCTCCCGGAACGCCGTGACCTGTACAATCGGCTTCTACGATTATCTTCTGTCCCCTGATGTTTGCTACTCTGTACCAGTCGCCCGAAACGATGTCGCACGGGATATAAATCACGAAACTGTCAGGAAAAAGTTTTTCCAAATCTTCTTCCAAACTTACTGCCGCTCGTTGTATTCTGCTTGCGTAACTGATTGACGCAGTGAGAGTATTGTTGGTTTCGGCAAGACGGTTTTTCTGCATGTTGAGATCGTTGTTGATTGCAATAATTTCCTCACTTTGCTGTTTCAACTTTTCGTTTTGCATAACAATTTCTTCCTGTTGTTGGTAGAATTTGTCAAGCATTTCCGAAATTTGTCCGAACTCGTTTGGCTCGTTTTTAAGTTCTTGAATTTCATTATGGTTAGCCTCATTCAACGATTTTGAAATTTTGGAAAGCGGGTTCATGATTTTCTTTTTCATAAACAGTATTGTTGCGCCCGCCGAAAACAAACACATCAGTACAAAAATTCCGAAGACCGGAATCATTTTGTCGAAGAAATTTTCTACTTCGTTTTCAAAAATCGAACACATGTAGGCCTCGTGATTATTCGTGTAATTGTTTAATTGTTGGAAAATTACGATGTTATTATCATCTGTTGCAATGCCTTTTTCGTTGTTATTGAATCCTGTGTAAAGTGCGCCGAGTGATATTCTGAAATCCTCCAAAACCTCCGGTGTAATTGCTCTGACCAACATCAAGAATCCTTGCGGCGGTAGTTGATGATTGTTATCCGCTGAGGTTGTTATCGCTCCTCCGAAATATTCAAGCAATACGCTGTCTTTCAGTAAGAAAAACTCTTTTGTGCCGTTCTCCAAGAATTTGTCATAAAGAATAAGAAAGTTAAGAGAACAGAAATCAATATTTTGGTAATCATCGGCAATTTTTGTGTATAATTTTTTGCCGTTTTTGTCGAAGATTCCTACCATTGCTGCCGAATATGCATCCAACATATAGCCGATATTGTCTTCAAGCCATGCCGAATCCGGATTTGTTTTCCCGTTGCAGAAGTCTTTGAGGTCGTCCCAAGCCGAATTGAACCTTACTGCGTACTGGTAGTTTTCGGTTTTCGCCTTCCAAATCCTTTCGGTCATGTTCTTTCGTTCCTCCTTGGCAATTTTGGAGATAATTTTATGTTGGTGGTTTTGCCATGTGATGTAACTTATGATACTTACAATCAGTATTATAGTCGATAATACCATTACTTTGATGGCATGGTTTAGTAGTGGATAGTATTTTTTCATAATTGTTATCTAAAGCATAATAATTTGATTTTTTTACAAATATATATAAATTATTTTTCCTACATCATAAATTGGAATAAAAAAACGGTCTCGCAGGTATTTTTTTACGAAAATTTATTTACAAAGATAATATTTGGAAAAGTATGAAAAAAATTACTTGTAAAAATTTGATGTAAAACCTCCGTTGGTAGAAAAAATCGGCGGAGGTTTTACTATGTTTTTTGTTTATACTGTATGAAAATATTGTTTTTATTTTTTTCTCCTCGTTTTTACCGTTTGTTTTGCTAAAATCGGCTGATTATCAGAGTGTTCAATCTCGTTTTGAGAGTTTTTGGCGCGGGCATTGTTGAGTACGATGAGCATTACGGCGGTTAAAATCAAAATGATTCCGATGAGAAGTTTTATTGTAAAAGCTTCGTCGAATACAAAATGTCCGATCATAACGGCTGTTACTGGTTCTAACGCACCCATGATTGCCGCCGGTGTAGATCCCGCTTCTTTTATCGCGATGTTCATGAATATCAATGACAAAACTGTCGGTACAAGTCCCAACATGAAAGCCCAACCTGTTGATGCAATGCTTGGTAGCGGTTGCAAGTGATTGTTGCTGCCAAAGAGCGATGCCAAGGCTATTGTAATAAGTCCGAACACTGAAACCCAAAATGTCAGTTGCAAATTGTCAAGTTTTAGTTTCAATCTGTTGACACTTACGATGTACACAGAGTATGTTAACGACGATAAAATTACAAGTATTACGCCCAAAGTGCTCGAATTGTTACCTTTTGAGAGCAACATTATTCCGGAAATCGCCAATCCCAACGAGGCTATCGTGCTGAAAGTCAGCTTTTCATGAAACATCAATACCATGATTACTGCTACCATTACCGGATAACAAAACAAAATTGTAGAGGCTAATCCGGCGTCCATGTAGCTGAAACTTGCGTAAAGTGTTAGAGATGAGAGAGAAAAGAAAAATCCTAAAAATGCAGTAATTCCGAGTTCGCGTTTTGTAATTTTGAAACTGTGACCTGAAAATTTTAATGTTACAGCGAGTATCAGAACCGCAAAAACATAACGGTAAAACACTGTAGACATGTTGTTTAAACCGTCTTGAAGCATGAACTTTGCTCCGAGCGGATTGGTGCCGTAACATACTGCTGCAAAGATACCGGCGAGTATTCCTTTTAATTTTGTGTTCATCGAAATTATCTTATACTTAATCGCTGCAAAATTATATATTTTACTCTTTACTGTTTAATTTTTAACATATTAAATAATTTTCGCATTTCTTTTTTTTTACAGTCGGATTTGTAAGATGTTAACATCCTAAAAAATAATGAATTGAGAATTTGTATTAAGCAAAATCTAAATAAAAAATTAAAATATTAATGTTAAAAATTTGTTTTTTTCAAATATAGTTAATATTTTGCCCCTGTTTTAAAATCAATAGGAAAGCGGAGTATGCCGAAAATCCATAAAAGAGTAGGCGCAACAATTAAAATAATTACCTAAATTATGGAAGGATTAAAAGTTGACGGCAGAATGAAAGTAAAAACTCTCAAAGCCAATTTCAAAAAAGCTTTTGGATTTTCATTGAGAGTATACAACACTCAGAATCATTTTGTTGACGAAGAACTTCTTCTTGCAAACGTACGTCAAGACGATAACACCAAAACCGGTGCTTGCGAAATTAACCCAGAATGGACTGTTGACGAATTTGAAAAAGCTTTCATGGAGGCATTTGCTATTAAAGTTCAGGTAGCAGTTGCGGATGATTCTGCTCTTGCAGACAACAGCGCAATCCTTGTTTCCGGCAAAACTTTGAAAGTAGACGGCAGAATGAAAGTAAAAACTTTGAAAGAGGCTTTCAAAGAACTTTACGGTTTTACATTGAGAGTTTACAATTCTCAGAATCATTTTGTTGATGATGACCTTTTGTTGGCTAATGTTCGTCAAGACGCAACTGCTGACAAATCAGACGAAGTTTATATCGATCCTACTTTTACAATTGATGAGTTTGAAAGAGCATTTATGGATCATTTCGGTATCAAGGTTCAGGTTGCCGAAGCTGATGATTCAAAACTTGCTGACAACAACATCAAATTGTTCTGGGGAGCACAATAATTTTACAAACATTTTATATTTTTGTTATAGACCCTATGAATTTAAAATTTCATAGGGTCTTTTTTTTGTGTAATTTTGCATTTTTATGTTATTAGAAATTCTAATTTATTTTTTTAATTTTGCGCCTGAAAATTAATTGATTATAAGATGACAAAAAAGATTAACTTTTGGGCTTTAACACCGCTTATTTTTTTTGTACTGGTATACTTTGGACTTTCGGTTATTTTAAAAGACTTTTATGCTGTACCGGTTTCAGTTGCATTTTTACTTTCTTGTGTTTATGCAATTTCCATTACACGTGGACTTACTTTAGAACAGCGACTTACACGATTTTCTCGTGGCTCGGGCAACAAGAATGTAATGCTGATGATTTGGATTTTTATTCTTGCCGGAGCGTTTGCAACTTCCGCCAAAATGATGGGCGCGGTGGATGCCACTGTTAATCTTACATTGTCGCTTTTGCCGGCGTCTTTTGTGATTCCGGGATTGTTTCTTGCCGCTTGTTTTATCAGTCTTTCTATCGGAACTTCGGTTGGTACAATCGCAGCGTTAACTCCTGTGGCTGTGGGACTTGCAGAACAAATTGGAGTTGAGCCGGCTATGATTACGGCTGTTGTGGTTGGTGGTGCATTTTTCGGTGACAATCTTTCTTTTATATCGGATACCACCGTGGTAGCTACTCAAACTCAAGGCTGTAAGATGTCCGACAAGTTCAAGGCTAATGCTTTCATTGTTTTTCCTGCTGCGCTGATTATGCTTGTAATTTACTTTTTTGTAGGAGCTGACATCAAACCGGTAGAGCAGGTTGCTAACATCGAATATATCAAAGTGTTACCATATTTCGTTGTACTTGTTTCAGCATTGTTTGGCGTAAGTGTGATGATTGTTTTGTCGGTTGGAGTTCTTTTAACCGCCATAGTCGGACTTTTAACAGGAAGTTTCAATGGTATTCAATTGCTTGATTCTCTGGGAGATGGTATACTCGGGATGTCGGAACTTATTATTGTATCATTGTTGGCTGCCGGTATGTTGGAACTTATCCGTTACAACGGCGGTATTGACTATATCACTCAGAAAGTTACAGCGAAAATTTCAGGACAACGCGGCGGCGAATTTTGTATCGGTTCGCTCGTGGTTCTTACAAATATTTGTACAGCAAACAATACAATTGCAATACTTACTGTCGGAACTGTTTCAGCGCAAATTGCACGTAAATACAATATCGATCCGCGCAAAGCTGCAAGTATTTTGGATACATTTTCGTGTTTTGCTCAAGGACTTTTGCCATACGGTGCTCAATTGCTTCAAGCATCGCAACTGTCAAACACTCAGCCGGTTGATATCATTATGTATCTTTATTATCCTTTGATTTTGTTGATTGTAGCAGTGTTGTCTATCGTGCTGAAATTTCCGAAATTTGTGAGCAGACCTGTTGTAAATGCTTGATATTTGTACATTTTGGTTTTAGAGCTGTTTTGTTATTTTTTTTTATATTATTATTTGAAATTCGTTTCATATTTACAAAATTTTTTATTTAATTTGTGCAAAATAAAAAATTAGATATATGAACAATTCAAAACAAAAGGATACTATTCTAGTAAAAGTATGTAGAATAGATGACGGGTCCAACGAGTATGTTGTTGAGTACCAAGATAAAATTTACAGAGTAGCACAATTGCCGTATCAGCGCGAACTTGATACGCCTTCGGAGTTGAGGTGTATAGTAGAATACAGCCGCGAAGGTATTCATATAAAACAAGATCTTGAATATTTGATAGGCGAGTTTTATAAGAAAGGCGATGTTGCCGAGTTTAAAATCCAGCGAACAGCTACCGATTATCATCTTTTGCAGGAGGAGCACGGTTTTACAGCCAAAATTGCCAAGGAGCTTGTTCCGAATCCGGCTCTTACTCCGATATTAAGATGTAGAATTACAGGCATTTATTCCAAAGGTGTAAAAGTAGAACTCGTACAAAAACTTTTGGCTGATACTTCCGGTTTTTCGCTTACTCAAAATATTTTGAAAGATTATATCGGCGATACGCCTTGGAACAACGAGTCCTTGAGGCTTTTACTTTTGGATAATAATATTAACCTTGATCTTTTTGATTCTGAGTGTCATAAATGGCTTGTAAAAATGGCAGAAGGGATGGGGTCCGAGGAGTTGGTTACTAATTTGAAAAATCTTCGCGAGCACCTTCTTAATGCGTTGGAATCCTCAATGATGCTTGATGAATGTGCTGATATCAACGAGCGAACACTTATCGAGAACCGTTTTTCTGACATGATTGAGCAGACAAGTTATTACTCTTACGCTATTGATTTTGTTAACAAAGGTAATGCTAAAGGCGAAATTGATGCGATACTTGGTCGCTTGGATACCAGTTGTTTCTTGTACCATCCCAACAAAAATTTTTATATTCTGCTTTGTATTTTTCTCCTCGATTTCGATCTCATGGATGAAAATATGCCGAGGATTCTTAATATTTTAAGAGGTCACAACATCGCTATTTGGAAACGAAAACCTTTCAGAACTCTTTGGATAAAACTTCTTGAATATTACATCTCTACAAATTACAAACGTCCTGATTTGCTGATTTCTGATAATGAAACGGTGCGGGTTATGATTCAGGCTCTTATCATGCAGCTTAATCTTTCGGACGGCGGACAAAGCAGCCTTTTTGATGCTACTCTCAATCGTACTATTTTGTACAGACTTTGTAGTAGAATGAATGTTCTTGAACCTCAGAAACTTGTTGACGAAGCATTGTTCAATCTTATTTCGGATTCCAATGTTAATACTTTATACTCAATTGATTCTGATGATTCTGAACTTTTGGCGAATATCATTTCAAATCAAGTTTCCGATGTTTTGAACGCAAATACCGATTCGGTTTGTTACAATACCGAAAAGGCAAAAATTCTTATCAAAAGCGGAAATATCAGTATTTCGGCAGCCGATGTTACAAACGATAATTGTTATATTCCACAATTTTCAAAACAGGCATTGTGGCATAATCTTACATTGAAACTCAGCGAGTCGCCTGCCATGGAGATTCAGCGCGACAATTCCAATTCTATCCGTCATTACAAGCAGCTTTGGAGTTTTATCAACAAATCCATTTTCGATACTGTTCGTGAAAAACCTGTAAAAGTAGTAAAACGATTGTTGGAAGGTGCGGAGGTTACAATTATAATTACACGAAAACTTCCCGGTGATTCGGCTTTTGAATGTATGGTTGTAGATGAAGGTTACGACGATGCAAAAGGTAAAATCAGTATTGAAGACATCGTTCCGTATTATCCCGGCAGCCTGAGTGTAGCAGCGTTTGAATATGGCGGTCGTCCGTTGAAATTTCGTGCCGAAGTGTCTGTGGATGACGACGGTGAGTATATTTTCAAGATGAAAGATTTGATTTTTGCTTTCATGGAGGAATACCGTGATGAAAAATTCAATATCAACAGCCGAATTGTTTGTCAAATTATGAATCCGAAAGAGGGCGCAACACGTATGCCGGCTGTCTCTACCGACGGACTTTCGATTTCTGTTGACGTGGAAGACGGTGTTTCTCTCGATATTCTCCGTCCGGGCAATGTGGTGGAAGTTTACCAGCCGAAACCCGGTTATCCGCCTTTTATCAACGCAACTTATGTTCATGACGTGGAGCACAATCTGTTCAGCCTTTCGGATGCGTTCCACAATCTTATGGAAAATTATGCTAACAACGAGGTTTATTTCTCTGAAGACGAGGAAGAAAATAATGCCATAGATGTTATTGACGCATCGTATGTTAACGAACTTATGAATATAATTGAAGCGTATTCAAGTTGCGAAAACGATTATATCAAAGCATACAATTACATCTCGTTTTGCCGTGTGATTTCAAAAATTATCAATAGCGATCGCGAACAATATTATATCAAACGCCTGAGTTTGATTGAGTTACTTAATGATTTTGCTATCAACAATACATTTACGGATGAGAGTTTGAGTGCGCTTTGTCAAGAGCATGTTTCAAGTTTCTCTCAAGACAGTGTTCTGCATCGGGAATTTCTCCAGATGAAAATTGTTTCATGGTTGAATAGTGATGAACATTACGACGAACTTTATAAACTCAGTATGAATCGTGAAGACGTTCAGTTACAGAATCTTGCATCGTTGGTGATGTCTCACAATATGATAAAAAAAGCCGGTGGTCTTGATATGGCTGACAGTATTTTGAACAAAATTCGCGGTATTCTGAAACTTCGCAGCAACGAAACTGACAAGAAATTTTACGGTAAAGAAACTTTCAATACCGAGTTCAAAACCAGTATCGTTTATCCCGAAAATACAATGCATGCCAATATTGTTGCTCAAACTACCAAGATTCTCAGCGAGATTTGTGCATTTCTTAATGCCGAGGGCGGAAAACTTTATCTCGGTGTCAACGATCAGGGTTACGAATTCGGTCTTGCTGAGGATTTGAAATTCAAGCAGTTCAACAACAATACCGACCATTACGAAGATTATGTTAACAATCAGATAGCCACACAGTTGTCTCAAGAGGCAGCGCATTATGTCCGTACAAGTTGGGACGACAAAGTAAAATCTCATGTTTTGATTATTGAGATTACACCGTGTCCTAATCCGGTGAGTCTTGGCGGTGATTATTACGAGCGTATCGGTAAATCTTGTAGAAAAATCAACAAAGAATATTTACCGATTTTTATTCAGAATCGCAAGCAATGGGCTAAAGATCATAATCTTACAACAAAAGATGAAATTCCGGAAGTGCCGGTTGAAGTCGTTCAGCCTGTACAACCCGTAGCACCGGTAAAAAGCAAAGTCATTGTAGAATCTCCGAAAGTTGAGAAAATTCAAACAAGCCGAACACGCAAAAATGTTTTACATTCTTACGAAGATGATTTTATTCCGGTTGTGGCTTATCTTTGTATTTTTGGTGACAACGAGTACAAAATTATTGACGACGATGATTATTGTGAGGACGATTACAAGTTGGAACTTGCAATTCACGACGATGAGCAAGAACATTGGTTGATACTTGTTTACGAAAACGGTGCAGTATCCAAAGTCAGCATAAGTAAATTGTTACAAAAAGAAAAAGGACATGTTTTCCGCCGTTACTTTGCTAAGAAGCTGATTTATGCAAGTATAGCGCAAGACAGCGACGAACTTGTTTCGGGACTTATTGATATTCGTGACAGCAAACGAATCCGTTATGATGACATCTCTAATATTCCTGAAGCAAATATGCAAGATGCCGGTACAACGATGTGCGATACCGAGTACAAAGGCGTTCATTATATTGAGATTGTGCCTCATATCGAAAAAGGTGTGGCTCTTAATCCTAAACGTCAGGATCTTGGAACATTTTTGAAAGGCATTACAGGTCAAAATGTTGTAAATTCATTGCCCGGTCTTATCGTTTAGGGTATACTTGTTGCATTTGCAATTTGTATTATCCAAAATCAAAATGATATGAAAAGATACTTGCTATTACTGTTTGTCTTTGCGGCGTTTGCGGTGAATGCGCAAACCCGTAACGACGACGGTACTCCGGGCCCTGATTATTGGCAAAATTTTTCTGATTACAAGATCAATGCTTTCTTTGATCCTAAAAATGGTGTGCTAAAAGGTACAGAATCAATTGTTTACAAAAATAATTCGCCTGAACAGCTCGATATTATTGTTTTCAATGTATATTTGAACTTGTACAAAAAAGGTAATAAAAATGTAAAGGTTGATTTGGTTAATTCTGATTTAGGCGACGGTGTTAAATTCAATTATGTAAAAATCGGTAAAAAAAATCAGGAGTACACTGTAGACGGTACAAAGATGATTGTAAAACTCCGTAGGCCGTTGAAACCGGGTAAGAGTTTGATTTTCAATATCTCGTGGGAAGAAAAATTGCCTGAAAATCCGAGTGTCCGTATCGGTAAATATCATAACGATTCGTGGTTTGTCGGTTATTGGTATCCGCAAATTGCTGTTTATGACGATGTTGACGGGTGGGATACAATTCAACATTCCGGAATTGAAGAACATTATTTTGAATTTGCAAATTATGATGTAAATATCACATTGCCTGACGGTTATTACGTTTTGGGAAGCGGCGTTTTGCAAAATCGTTCTGAAATTTTCAACGAGGCTACTGAAACAAAATTTCTTGAGGCTGACAACAGTGACAAATCTGTAAAAATAATTTCGGGTGATAATTGTTTGAAAAACGATACTACAACATTTCGTTTTAAGTCGGATACAATCGGTGATTTTGCGTTTTGTGCGGTGAAAAACTTTGAATTGGATGGTTGTACTTTTACTATGAAAAATAGTCAAAAAGTAAATTTTTATGTTGTTACTCCGCAAACAAAACGATTTAATTATTTTTCTAATTATGCAAACAAGATACGGGATTTAATCGAATATTTTTCCGAGATAGAGCCGGGCGTATCGTATCCGTATCCGCAAATGACAGTTTTTTTGAGGTCGGAATGTTACGGTTCGATGGAATTTCCGATGATTGTGAACGTGTTGGCGGATCACGATGTTAATGTTGCTACACGTCACGAGATTGCGCATACTTACGCACCGTTTCTTGTCGGTGTCAATCAAGCTAAAGACGGTTGGATTGATGAAGGTTTTGCAATGCGGTTGCCGTATTATTATTTTAATGATGTTAGTGCGGATTTTGAATCGGATGTTAATGAGGTTTCTATTCTAGATTTTTCGTCAAGATTCGATGTGAGTTGTTTGGTAAATCATTTAGACTATTCACATTCATCGATGAATACGCCAACTTTTCAATTGACTGAAAATGAGTTGTTTTTCAATTCGTATGTAAAATCGTTGTGTATGTGGTACTATTTGGATCACATGATTGGGCGTGATACGGTTACAAATGCTTTTATGACTTTGTTTAGCAATTGGCGAAACAAACATGTAAAAACCGATGACATCATCAATACTTTCAATACTGTTTCAGGTAGAAATCTCAATTGGTTTTTTCGTGATTGGTTGTTGTTTAGTGAGCCTGCTGACTTGAAAATCAAGAAAGTAGGTCGTGACAATTCTGGATATTATGTTTTGGTAAGCAACAATTCAAAAATTCCTTTGCCGGTAAGAGTTTCGATTTACAATCCTGAGAAAACTTATAATTACGTAAAAGCTTTGAAAAAAGCGGATATTTGGGAATCGGGTTATGATGACAAAAAGATTTACATCGATTTCGATTATGTTACGTTTCCATGCATAATTACGTTGTATTCCGATGTTTTACCGAATGTTGTCGGAAAAGGTCTTACTGTAAAACTCGATAGTCTTGACGATATTGTTAATGATTTATAATCTGCCGTCAACCATCTTACGGTCAAAAAATCCTTTTACGTCATAAACTACGGCGTTGCTGTTTTTTAGAGTCGTAATATCAATGCTTTTGAAATCGTTGTGAGCTACGGCAAGAATTATGGCGTCGTATTTTTTGTTAACATGAATTTCGTTTGTAATTTGTATTCCGAAATCGTTCATTACCAATTGTTTATCTGCCAGCGGGTCAACAATTTCGATATTGTGCGTATATTCCGTAAGTGTGTGATAGATGTCGGCAACTTTGGAATTTCGGATGTCGGGACAATTTTCTTTGAATGTAAAACCCAAAATCAAAATCGTAGAATCTTTTACAACGATTCCTTTTTTGTTCATACATTTAATTGTTTGATTTGCAACGTATTCGCCCATTCCGTCGTTCAGTCGTCGGGCGTTCATCATTATGCGCGGATACACGCCGTAAACTTTGGCTTTGTTTATCAGGTAATACGGATCTACCGAAATGCAATGTCCGCCAACCAATCCCGGTTCAAATTTCAGAAAGTTCCATTTGGTGGCTGCGGCTTCCAAAACCTCATGAGTATCAATTCCCATGGCGTTGAAAATCCTTGCAAGTTCGTTTATGAATGCGATGTTAATATCCCGTTGACAATTTTCTATGATTTTTGCGGCTTCGGCTACTTTTATTGACGGGGCTTTGTAAGTTCCGTTTTTTAGGACAGAGTTGTAGAGTTTGTCAATCATTTCAGCCGTTTCGTGGTTTGAGCCGGATGTTACTTTTTGGATATTTTCAACCGTGTGTTTGTCATCGCCGGGATTTATGCGTTCAGGAGAATAGCCCACAAAAAAATCTTTGTTGAGTTTCATGCCGCTGATTTTTTCCAAAACAGGCACACATTCTTCTTCCGTAACTCCCGGATAAACAGTACTTTCGTAAATTACAGTGTCATTAATTTTGAGACATCCGGCTACAATTTTAGTTGCCGAAATCAGCGGTTGAAGGTTTGGTGTATAATTTTGGTCAACGGGGGTCGGAACTGCCACAATATAGATGTCGCAGTCTTTGATTTCTGTTTCATAAAAAGTGCACAAGTATTGCGGTTTTTCGCGGGATATTTTTTCTATTTTACTTTTGTCGGTATCGAAACCAACGGTCGGATATTTGGTTGCAAAAAGTTGAGCCAAAGGTTTTCCTACATATCCCAGTCCAATCACACAAATCTTGTGCATTTATGATTCTTAATTTTTATTTTATGATTGATTCTTTTCTTAAAGTCTGAAAGTGTTCGCTGTTTTGAAAGTATCTGCTTGTTCGTCAAGCACTTGAGCCGAAACTGCAAGCTCTTCACTTGCTGCGGCATTGGCTTGAATCGATTGATTGAGTTGTTTGAGGCTTTCGTCAATCAAGTTGATGGAATCCAATTGGTTTTTGCCTGCTTCTGCAATTTCGTTCACAAATTCAGCGCACTTATCCACTTCCGGAATTATCGCTTCCAGTTTTACAGTTGCAATTTCCGTAGTACGTACAGTGTTGTTAGCACCGTCAATAATATCATTTGCCGAATTTTTACTTTTTTCGGCGAGTTTTCTGATTTCAGCGGCTACCACGGCAAATCCTTTACCATGTTCGCCTGCGCGTGCAGCTTCTACTGCGGCATTTAGCGCCAAGATATTGGTTTGGAATGCAATATCATTGATGATGTCGATTTTTTCTGAAATATTGCGTACAGCCTTCAAGTTTTCTTGTTGACTGTGCTTAACTTCTTCTACATCGGCTTTTATCTTGTCGGCAATAGCTGCGGTTTCGTTACGTTTTTCAGCATTGTTTGCCACTTCTTGTTGGATGAAGTTAACTGATTGTACGATTTGATCCGCTGTTGCTGCCTGCTCGTTTGAAGTTTGTGACAATGACTGTGTTGTTTTGTTGATTTCGTTTGACGAGTTGCCGATATTTTCAGCACCTTCTTTCAATTTGCCGACCATATCCCGAAGATTGTTAGCCATTTTGTAACATGAAGCAAGGATTCCTGTCGGATTGGTTTTTACTTTTTTCATTCTTAAATCGCCGTCAGCAAATGCCATTACCATGTCTTCTACTTCGCTTGGTTCGCCACCGATTGATTGTACCAAATTGTTAACATAATATGTCATTGAGATAAACAATAATGTAATTACAAGCAAAAGTGTAATGATTATTGTCCACATTATTTTGCTGAGTGAGTTGTATTTATCTGACTCTGGATATTTGTAACACAGATAGCCGTTTGAGCGTTTTGAGTAAGCAAAATGTATTACATAATTTTCGCCTTTGTCTTTGTAATACAATGTATTAACTTCGTCTTCCTTGGTAAAATTCATTATGTTTTTGAAAACATCATCCGGCAAGCTTACAAATGAACTTTTGGTTTCTACATTTTTATTGATTCCGGTTGTAAACCATGCAATCTCGCCGTGTTCCAATATTTTGTATGAGCTTAATCGGCTGTTTTCGTCCATAAGTTTCTGATATTCAAGACCGGTGAAAAGCATACCAATTAATCTGTTGCCTTTCATAATCGGGTGATAATATGTAATATACGGAGTACCAAGAATATCTGTAAAACCTATATAATCCTGATGAGATTCTATAGCTTTGACAACTGCTTGATGTTCCATTTTTGATCCGAGCGGATTTTGACCGTTGGAAGATTTTACATTTGTAGAAATTCTGACATATCCTTGTGAAGTTTTTTGAAAAATTGTAAAAGCACCGCCGTCGTTGATATGAGCAATAGTTTCTGCAAGACTTGAACCGTTGATTGTTTTACCGTTTACTGTCCATCTTTTTGTTGGTACACCGTTCAATTCAATAATTTCGTCGTGTTCTTGAATGCCGCCCATCAATTTTACCGCAGTTTCTGTGCTATTGATGACAATTTTGTTGGAATTTTCGTGCAATAGGTAATTTGCATCCATAAGTCTGAACGCAGTTTTCAATTCTGCAGCAACATTTGTTTCTACTAATTCGGACAAAACTCCTTTTACGATATAAGATGTGGAGATGTATATGCAGATTCCGATTGCTAATGCAGCAAGTAAAATCATGAGCAATAGCGATTTTTTGATCCCAAGTTTATTAAAAAATGTCATTATCATGATGCTTCAGTTTATTAAAGTTGTTATTGAAATTTTAATACAGACAAATATAACAAATTATGTGCAGTAATGCAAATAATTTTACGTTATTATTAAGATTTTTTTTTTAATATGTTTCATAAATTTCCCCATGTTAATTTTTGGGGGTGTGTATAAAAAACAAAACCGGCAGTACAGGGAAGTACAGCCGGTAGTAATAATTTTAATTTTGTTTTTAGTACTCGTCTTCGTTGAAAAAGAAATCTTCTTTACTTGGATAGTCAGGCCAAATGTCCTCTATACCTTCGTAAATTTCGCCATCGTCATCAATTTCTTGAAGATTTTCAATAAGTTCCATTGGTGCTCCTGATCTTGTGGCGTAGTCAATAAGTTCATCCTTAGTTGCCGGCCATGGAGCATCCTCCAATTTGGTAGCTAATTCAAGTGTCCAGTACATAGCGTTTTAAGATTTATTGTTATAATTGTTTTAAATTGTTTAATCTTTAAAAAAATCGCGCAAATGTAGAAAATTTTATTTATTTACAAACATTTTTTTTATTTTTTTATGTTAAATATTTGCAAATTTTTCAATAATTTCTTTTCGGACGTTATTCTTCTTTTTGTAAACTGAAATCTTCTCCGTATTTTATTACAAATGTTGAATGATTTTCAAATCCGCCTACAGGGTTAACTCGCTGAAAATTAAACTTGTATACTAAACCGTTTTCAACATTGTTTTCTTTGATGCAAAATTGGAAGTATTTCCCGTGTTTTTCCAATTCTCCGATGAAATATTTGGCGATGTCGTAACCTGAAAACGCATATATTCCCGGTTCTGAATTGTATCTGTCACGAAATTCCGATACAAAATTCTTTACTTTGTCGTTGCTGTAGTCAATATAACTTGGGCTACGGTAACTGAAATTCATGTTTTGCAAAAATTCTATATCGATATTTGTGTATTTTTCCCAACTTTGAGAGCCAAAGAGTATTACCGAATAATTGTTGTTTTTCTGCAAGTTGGTGAGATGGTTGATTACATTTGTAATAAATATCTCGTCGGTACTCGGCAACAAAATGATATTGGTTTTGTTTGGTGACATCGCTTCGGTAATGCGGTTGAGTCCTCCGTTTGCAAAATCTACTTCCTTGAAAATTAAGTCAGGAACATTATTTTGATTGAAATAATTCTGAGTAAGATTTTCGCGGTAAAATTTTATTTGTTCGATTTCGTTCGGACGATTGTTGTGTACTACAATTATACTTGCGTTGTCTTTTTTACCAAAATAATTTGTCGTTTCCTTAATCGAAGTTTCTGCTGAAGGCGTAAACTGAAACAAATACGGATTGTCTTTCAGAATCTCGTTTTTGATAGCGAACGGCGAAACCATCGAAATTTGATTTGCGTTTGCAAATTTGGCTGCTCTTACAACATTTTCTGTGTAAAGCGGTCCGATAAGAAGATCCATATTTTTAAGTTCCGGGCGAGCGAGTATTTCATCGGTTTTTGTAGTTGAATTTTCTGTATCGTAGACATTTAATTCAATATTTTTACCGAGAATTTGATAATCTTTTATCGCTATCAACAAGCCTTCGTAAAATTCATAAATTTTCTCTGTATTTTTCTTGAGAGTATTTTTGTTCGGGTCCGATTTGTAACTTTCGCTCAAAATTGCGTTGTCGTTGATAAACAACGGCAGCATCAAAGCTATTTTTATAGTCTTACTTGTTGAATATCTGTAAGTTTCGCACGGACAATAATCCGATTTTTCTTTGGCACGGTTGCGAATTGCATCTGATGATACAATATCGGTTTTGTCAATCACCAAAGTATTGGATTCAATCTCCTTGTTTGTTTTCGGCAAACGGATAATATCGCCCGGTTTCATTGAGTATTTTACTGAGGGATTGTATTTTACAATATCCGCAATTTCTACACCGTAAAGCTGACTGATAGAATTGAAACTTTCATTTTGTTTTACAGTATGATAAATAAAATCTATATCCTGCTTATCGGGATTTTCGTTTTTGCCAACCGGAATTTTTAGAGTTTCACCGGCTTTCAATCCGAGTTTTGCGTGCGGATTGTATTGATAAATATCTTGTTCTGTAACTCCGTATTTTTTACAAATAGAATACAATGTTTGTTTTTTCTCCACAACATGATACGCAAATTCTTGTGTAATTCCCGGTGTAGAATTGTCGGCAATCACAGGTATACGCAAAACAATGCCTACCTGATAATTCGTAATACTTTGATTGTTCATTTTTATTTCTTGAACTGTAGTATTATAGGCTTTGGCTATTGCGTCCAAAGTCTCTCCGGTTTTCATTGTGTGAAGGTAATATTTGGTCCCGAACAATTGTATAAATGTCTGGGATTTAACAATTTCCTGAGCAAATACTGTGTTAAAACTCAGTAATGCAAGTGCTATTAAAAGTAGATGTTTTCTCACTTTATGGTTAATGTTTCTGTTTGTACTTTTTGATTGCGCAAAGTTAAAAAATTTTTTTCAATTGTTCATTACTGTCTTGTAAAAATGAAATTAAGTGCCTCGTAACACATTGGCGACCACCGCAATTCAATCCCCGCCTTCCCCGGCTTGGAGAGTGCTACAAGGTACGGCTGAGCTTGCGAGGTTGTTGCTGCAAGCAGCAACAACAACGACAAGATTATTAATAGGTTAGTTTTCATTGTTTTGTGTTTGTTTGTTATTTTTATATTTTTATCACTTTAATTTTTCAAAACATTAATAATAATTATATTTCACAAAAAAGATTTATCCAAATACAATTTATACTCATTATTTGTAAAATAACGAATACCAATTTTAAAATCATTATTTTTGTTGTATAAGACAATTTTATGATTAGCTAAATCAGATATTTCATCACTTAAAAATTTTTGAAAAGCGCAAAATCTTTTGAGCGTTAAATCGTCAAAATCACCTTTGATAATAATTAAATTATTACCAGATGAAACGATTTTAAAACTTATAGAATCGCAACGACAATTAAAATTCTCTAAAAACATATTATCAGCATAATTTATAGATAAAACAGAATAATAATCTTCCATATTATAACTATAATCATTCCAAATATTATCTATATAATTTCTACAAAAAGTTAATGCAGCTGTGGTATCCTCAAGAAAATAATATCTACCGTTTTGAATATTACCATCAAAAACTTTAATTATTTTTTTCAAACGACATTCTGTATCATTTATATTATGTAATTCATAAATATAATCATTTAAAGTATCACTTTCATAAATAGTTTTCAGATATATCACATTATCGCTTCGTAAATCAGTTGGAAATATATAGTTATTAATAAAGTTACCATAAGTAATAATGTAACACACATACAATAGTATAAATAAAATACACAAAGTTTTCTTTTTGAACTTAATTTCATGATATAATATTTTGAACACACGAAAACATAGCAAATCAATGACAAATGAATAAAACAGAAATATAAAACAAATTAAAAGTTTATTTATTTTCCATGCAATAAACTTCTCATTAACAAAGGAATATAGATATTCATAAATACAATAAAATATAAAAAAATACCATGAAACACTAAATAAAATAGCAATTATATTAAACCATGATTTATGTTCTAATTTATATATGTAAAATAATTGAAGTAACGCTAACGCAAAATTAATTATAAATTCTCGTACAGACGGCATAACACCTTGACCATATGGTTGAAAATTAACAAATAAATTTGTATGGAAAATTATACATAAGATAATTACAATTTCCAAACAAGGTTTTATAATATTTTTATGCAAAAAAGTTAAAATCAACAAATTAATGATATATAATCCAGTTGTAAAATAACCGAAATAGAATAATGACGACAAAAACTCCATTTTCAATATTTTTTAGTAAACAAAACATAATCGTGGAAAATAACTTGCGTTTGGAATGGGTTATATCCAAAATGATGTTGTAAAAAAAAGAACGCATTCAAACATGCAACACGTGACTTAAGAGAAGATGTACAGATATCCTCGAGGTCTGAGCCATACCAATCTACAATAGTTAATTTAATATCTGCCAAATAAAGATTATTTTTTTGATAAACAACTAAATCACATAAAAGACGTTGTGTTCCACCAAATAACCCATAATAATCGTTGCTAGAAATATCCATGACAATACCTAAATTTTTTAAATCAACATAAGGTTTAACAAAAGAAAAATTAGGTAGACTTTTATTTTTAAGTATATCATCCAAATTTCCTACGTTATCTAAATTATTGTATATAAATTCTATAAAATTAGGTATATAATACTCTTTTTGAAATAAATAATGAATATGTAAATCCTGCGATTGTTTACTACCTTCTAAACAACTCAATGTAATAGGACACTTAGTTTTTGACTCAAATGCTAAGTATACATATTTTTGCAATGAATCAGACAGAACATCATTAGAACCTATATATGGGAAATCTTCAGTCAATAACAATCTTAAAGCAGCATCTGTAACAGACGTTGTTAAATAGTGGCTTACTTTATCAAAAATAGATTTATATCCTATTTTATAAATATTTAATACCTGTTCTTCTGAAAGTTTTTTAAAAAAATCAAATTTATCTAATACATATTTATCTTTTTGATACTTTTCTGGTAATTTATTAAATATTACCTCAAAAGAATCTTTATGAGATTTACTTGCATACCCCTCTTGAAGTTTACCACATTCTGTATGTTTTTCATATATCTTTTCGTAACCATTATCAAGCAACGAATCTTTTTTTTGCTCACTTATACGCTCAGCATAAGACATACTAGACCATAATTTTTCGACAAAATACTTATCAATTGGACCTTTTACTTCACCCTCACTCTCATCCTTATTCCACTTCATCCACACCCGGCTTGGGTCTTGAATCTCATCCCACTGAAAATGCCAAAGTTCTTCGCCTGAAGCGTAATCCATCAAGTTTTTAGTTTTGCCGCTTGACTTGGAATTTTCAAACACGTGTTCCAAACCTGCAATTCCGTGTCCTAACTCGTG
>JAFXZT010000094.1 GCA_017541145.1 Bacteroidales bacterium
CACGAGTTAGGACACGGAATTGCAGGTTTGGAACACGTGTTTGAAAATTCCAAGTCAAGCGGCAAAACTAAAAACTTGATGGATTACGCTTCAGGCGAAGAACTTTGGCATTTTCAGTGGGATGAGATTCAAGACCCAAGCAGGGTGTGGATGAAGTGGAATAAGGATGAGAGTGAGGGTGAAAATGTGGAGAAGAAAATTGGGGAAATCATATCTGTTAAATTAACATGTGATAAAAATGATCGCATACAATTATATGAAGATAATGGTAGTGAAATTAGTAATGATGATTTAAATTACGAATTTGATGGTAAGAAATATATACAACGATCATTTGCTGTGTTAAAAAGCTCTGAAATAACTGTTAATATAAAATTTGAACTTTTAGAACCTTTTGCCAATGCTCAAGTAGAGCTCTTTGTTGAGTTTTCAAGATATTCGGAACGGAAATTAAAAAAAGCAAAAAAAATATCTTTTGAGATAAGTTGCCCAAAAGGTGATAACTTACAATATGAAGTAAATAAAACAATTAAACTTGATGATTGTATTGACTATTACGATAAAATGGATTTGTATTTAGTTGATACACAAAATAAAAAAAGTTTAATAGGCTCGACCAATAATAAAATTATGGTAATGAATCACCATTATGCAAATCCGAAATTCAAATTGTTTGAAACTATTGCTGATATTGGTTGTCGTAACGCATTTGGTCAGAAAGAACCGCAAAATATTGTGGATGCAATTTGGAATGATTTTGCGGGATTGAGATTGAAGAATGTTAAAGGGGAAGAATTGTATTATTGGAAAGATGTTGCAATGGATGATGGTACTGCAAATGATTATTCATATCTTCTACGATACAATAAAGGTACATGTAAAGCATGGGCAGATTTATTTTATTATGTATTAAAGTTCCAAGGTATTTCTGATGTTGCTCTTTATCAGATTAGAAGTAGATATCCAGAACTTATTGATTCTCCAAATGAATATTTAAGTATTAAAAGTTCTTTTACTACAAAATGTGCAAGTGGTGTGTCTTTAGATGACATTGAAGACTTACCCATAGGATTTGACTATCAATGGAAAGGTGATAATATCAATTGCAACCTATCTGATAATAAATGTGCACCAGGACAAAATAATCCATTTCCACCATGTCGATTTCTGAATCATTATGTAATAGTGTGGAACAATTATTTATATGATCCATCTTATGGTAACCGATTTATACATACAGAAGATTGGGATGATGTTAAGAATCAACCTGAATCAGAGTGGGAACGTAATTGTTTGGGTTATTTTGTTATGAAAAAACTAAGTAACAGATTTTTATATGCAAAACCTAATGATCCTAATAAACGTGAATTAAGAATATATAAAACTGATAAAAATGATTAACATAATAATAAAAAGTATTTTTACACTGATACTCTTATTCGTATCATTACATTTGGATGCTCAAATAATAAGAATAGATTCTATGTATTATACATATAATGATACTATAATACATAGAGAAAAAAATCGCTATTATTTAAAAAAATTATGGATGTCATTTAATAACGGGCAACAAAGATTACTAGATAAAGTAGTTTTTGATAAAGAACCTCCTCAAGGATTGGAAAAAAGATATTGTCCAATAATTTTGAAACATATATTATCTGATAGTGTAATATTTCGGGTGGAGTATTATTCTGAATTACTCTTTATGCGAATAATAAGATTAGATGGCTCATCTCTTTTGGATAGTCCATATTATTGGGATACACCGGAACATCAGTTGTGGATAAAAGCAAACTATATTTGGTGTGATGATAAAATTGCGGATTATACTCAGAATTACCTTAAACTGAAAGATATAGATGCGTCTATCGACAACAATATAATGACATTCCGATGCTATAAATATCAAAAACAATTAGTAGTATTTCAATATGATTTTGCTAAAAAAGAATGGTCAATCACCGAAGATAGGGATTTGACAGAGGCAGAAATTGACAGTTTAGGATTTTATGCTGATGAACCAAATGAATCAAATAAATAAACGCAAATACCGCGCCACAGGCGGCAACCGTGCGTTACTCAATGATTACCACCGCAAAAGTGATTCGCTAGCGCAGTGGCAGATCAACTTTTTGCCGTATTCTGAACAAACTTACGCTTTTGATTATCTTGGTAGCGGAAACCATGGAATTTATTCAGGTTCAGAATATTATCCGTATTTGTCTGCTAATTATGATTTACGTTTCAAAAGCGTAGAATGCGGCAAAACTGACAAAGTAGTCATAGATTTTGGAAGTTACCCCGAAAAAGACAGCATCGTTTTCAAAGATAAATACGGCATAACTCTCAAATTATCAAACGGTAACATCTTAAACTTCACTGGCGTTGCAAAACCTGACACCAATTATATTTACGCCTACCGTGGCGACCAAAAGATAGGAAAGTTGTTTTTGAATACCTATCAGCAGAAAACCTACAAAGTAGTATTTGTTAGAGTAAATGGTGCGGCAAAAAAATTGAACGCAAAAGAAATCACAAAATATTTAAATAAGGTCTACAATCAGTGTGCGGTAAGTTTTGAAGACTCAATCGACGATATTACCATTGATAATTTAACATCCTTCTCTCATGGCGGCAGCGGTGTTTTAACCGTTTACAACGATGACCAAAAAAAAGTATTACAAGCCTATGACTCGCAAATGCAAGATGGCGTTTACTACTTGTTTTTTATTGACAACGTAACCGATAAAAAAGACGGCGATGGCACAATGGTATCGGGTTATATGCCGAGAGGTTATAACTGCGGATTCATTTATGACGGCGGCTCGCCCCACACCATCGCCCACGAGTTAGGACACGGAATTGCAGGTTTGGAACACGTGTTTGAAAATTCCAAGTCAAGCGGCAAAACTAAAAACTTGATGGATTACGCTTCAGGC
>JAFXZT010000095.1 GCA_017541145.1 Bacteroidales bacterium
CTGCCGCCCGGATTTTGATTTTCCAATTTGAGGAACAGGCTACTAACGCCCGTATCCAATCGCGAAAGTTGAACAACCGGCGTATTGCCGATAGTGTCCAAAATGTTGTTATACACTGACATAATGATGCAATGTTAGTTAAAAAAACACTATAATTTTAGATGGAAATTTTGCAATTATTCAATTGCAGGGGGAAAGAGAAACGACTCCCCGATTAGAAAAGGCAACAGACACCGCTACATCGTCCATACACGCCAAAACCACCCTCGGAACATTCTGTATCCCCGAAGGATGCCGCGACGCAATAGTTAAAATTATATGTAGTTAAGTCTGTCATTTTTTTAAATGTTTTACGATTGCAAAGGTAGAGACAGGAGAAATATTTGGCAAGGAAAAGGATGGAATTTGGATATTTATTCTAAATATGATTGGGATTATAGAAAATTGATGTGGCAGAAGATGAAGTTTTTTGTGGAATAGAGAATTTTTGTTTTGCAACAACATTTTTAATGAATAATTTGCAAAGTCCCTTGAAAAAATGTAAGTTTCGGGTAAAAAGCCCCTTGAAAAAATGTCAAATATTTTATTAATAATATGTTACGAAGGAAGATAGAACAGACGATTTGGGATTGGAAAAACAATCCTGAAAAGAAGCGTTTGATTTTGTAATCCGTCAAAACAACGAGAGCGTCCTCCTCGAAGTAAAAGCCGCCACCGGCAACACCAAAAGCGCAAAAAAGATTTTGAAGAATTTCGACAAATACCACGTATCAAAAGCCATAAAAGTCGGCGACTACAACATCGGCGAAATTCACATACCTAAAAAGCACCAACAATGGCAAATATCCATAAATGTTATTGAATAAGAGTTTCAATATCTTTTAATTTTTTTATAATATAGTTTATCAAACATTCTTCTTTTATTATCGTTATATCATCTTTTACGTCTGTAATTATTTGTAATACCTTTTGATTATTTACTTTCATAGATGATATTTCATTATTTAAATTATTAATTTCTTCGTTTAATATATTAATTTCATTCTTTATACAATCATTTTCTTCTGCAACTTTATTAACTTTGACAACTTCTTTTACCCTTTGACATAGTGTATTAATAAATTCACTAAACTCCGTTTTCCTAAATACTTCAATACCACCTCCCAAATTTGTTTTGGAAGCATAATTATACAAAAATACTATATCGTTTTTAAACCATTCAGTTTCAAACGCCTCTTTTTCAAAAACATTTAAATAAGGTTTCTTATTTTTTAATTTGTTATAATTCTTCTTTCTAATTTCTTCAAGTTTTTCACTTGTGATAATTTTATCTTCTTCCAAACATATTAAAAAAATTCTTAAACTAGGTTTCCCTTTTTTAATTATACAATGCCATTCATACATTGTAAAAAAAGACTTTAAATATTTTTCGCTAATAAAACAAATTACAATATCACCATTGCCAATAATATCTGCAACATTACTAATGTCTGCGCGTAACGGACACAAACCATCTTTATCGCGTTTGTACACTATACCATTTTGTTTCATTAATTCACATACACGATTAACATCATCTTCAAGATGTTCATATCGAGCAATACCTTTTCTATTCCAAGAATATGATATATAAACTGGATGATTAGGATTAATTGGTTCTATTTGGTTAATTTGGTCGGAACAGGCACTCCCACATTCTATTGGTTTTTCAATAGGAATTCCATTCTGTCGCATTTGTTCGACAAAACTTTCTATATCCTTATTAAGTTTATCCTCAGAAAAGGAAAAATAAATCGGTATATTTGAATTCTGTTCCATATTCGCCAATCTAAATTAATGATTTTTTAATTGTTATTGCCTTATTATAATTTTCTTTGGCTGATTCATACTTGTGCAAATCAGCTTGAAGATTCGCAAGATTATTATACGCATTGGCTAATAAAGTAACAAAAATGGAATTATTGGAGCGTTTTATTATAGTTTCCATAATCATTATTGTTTTATATGTGTTTTCAACTGCTGATTGATAATCACCCAATTGACTTCTTTGCATAATTGCTAAATTGTAGTATGCGTTTGCCAAATCATAAAGATATTGGGAATCATCCGAGGTTCGAATTATCTTTTCGCTTATTCCTATTGCTTGATTGTAATTTATTTCGGCAGATTCAGGATCGTTCAGATGATTGTTCTGCAAATTAGCGAGGTCGTTGTAGCCTGCAGCCAAAAAGTTTAGATATTTTGGAGCCGACGAGATTTTAACAATTTTTTGGGCTATTCTGATTGTATTGTTATAATTACATTCAGCTGATTTATAGTCGTTTAAGTGGTCCTTCTGCAAATTAGCAAGGTTGTTGTATGCGTATGATAAATCCTCTAAATAATCGATGTTCTTAGGTTCGGTTTCAAGTCTTTGATTTGTAATTGCAATACATTTGTCATACAGTTGTGTTGCATAATCAGTCTTACTGATGTCATCGAATTTTGAAGCCGTATCATTTAAGAAATCAACATTCTTTGTTATCTCATATTCGCACAAACTATTGCCTATGCAATCAGCGTATGGCAAAAATTCGCGGCAATTGTAATTTTCAATTCTAATTATATTATTGCAATATGTTTTGTAATCTTGTTTAGTAACATCAATCTGTTTGCGCAGAGAATCTGCCAATAAGCTGTGGAGTTTGTAAGCAGATTTGGTTTCATCGAAACTAAGGATTGAACGGTCACAAAGATTTGAAAGCGTTTCTTCCAAATTTTCACAAATGCCTTGTAGCAAATCTTCAATTATATTATATTGAATATACTCGCTTTTCCACAAGACGAAATGGCGCAAAACTACTTGTTCATCAGGTGTAAAATCTTTATAATCAATAAGATTATTAAGAAAATTGATAATGGTTGTTTCAGTTTCATTTCTATTATAAGACGAAACACCTGACCTCTCTTTGTTTTGGAATTTATCAGCATAAAGAATTTCTTTAATTTCTGCTAACGTTTTCATTTTCGGAAAAACGTGTAAAAAAATGCCAAGCTGCTCTGCCAATAGTGGATTAAAATATATTAATTGCCATAAAGAATCGAAATCTACAAAATTATTATACAGATTACCTGCTTTTTTCAAAAACAACTCTTTCAAAAAATTAGTATCAATTTCATCATCTATGTTGAGATTCATAGTTGGGAATCCATCTAATTGGATACGAGAAAGAAACAACACCTTCCAATTGTTTGGTAATGAATTGTTTAATTGTATTATGTCGTCAATCAATTCAGTACTAACTTTGTCATTTACATCCTTATCAAATATATCATTTACATCAAATATTAAAAGATTATTGCCAACTTGATAATTTTTGTCCAAATAAAAAATAATTTTATTGAATTTATCATCAATTGAATCTTCTTGCGCAAAGGTCAAATGCAATGTAGCATTTATTTGAGAAACAAAATCGTCTTTAAAATTATCATTAACAATCACGGACGCAATGTTGTCAAGTTGAGCTTTATAGCGTTCTGCTAAAAGATATGTAAGAGTAGTTTTTCCTATTCCGCCGTCACCGACAAGATTGAAAAAACGATGTTTGATAATTCCATTGTATAGTTTGTCAACCTTTTCATCTTGCATTATAAGGTTTTCATTAAAAAAAGGCATCGAAAACTTCGGTAATTTTGAATTAGGCACATTATTAACTAAAAGCCATAGTTGTTTATCAAATAAATTATAATCATTTTTGAAACTGATTTTTTCAAAACGTTTGATATCCCGATTAAAGTGCCTTTGCAAAAAAATAGGAACACTATTTAATATATTATTCGCAAATTCTATTGGAATAATATTTCCTTTTTCTTCTGTGATTCTAATGATTTCTTCATAGTAAAAGTCAATTTTTTCAGTCTCTCTCCAAGAGTCTTCATTCAAAATCAAAATAAAATTATTAGAATTTTTGATAGCATTATTAAATATTTGTGGCATATATTCTCCAATTTTGATGTCATTGGTATCAAGGAAAACTTTCTTGCCATACTTACACAATATACTCATTACGGTGCGTGCTGCCAAAGCACCACCACAAGCTCGACGGTAACTGATAAAATAGTCGTATTTATAATTCATTTCCATTATGTAATTGTTTTATTGCGACGTTCCAAAGTTAACAAATATTTCACATCGCCGCAAAATCTTTTAGCAATATTTTTGCAAAAATTTCATAACAAACTGAGTATAAAATTTTTACAACCTTCACACCGACTCATTCTCCAAGCCATTTGGAAAAATCATTGCGGAGGTGTCGATTTCGGGGAAAGCGATTAAAGGGTTCTTCAATTTGTTGGTCGGTATATATAAAAAAAAACGACCCGCAAAACATTTGAGCATCGTTGAGAGGCTTGGCGGTTTCTGGTGCTGCAAAGGTTGAAACATATTTTGGTTTCACCAAATTTTTTAGCAACTTTTTTATAAAATTTTCATAAATATTTGATTATCAATAAAAACAAAATCACGCCGCACAGTCCTCCCACCGCACGGCGTAATTATGAATTATGCATTATGAATTATGCATTATTTTCCTCCCACGCTTGCTGAGTATATCCTCTCCAAAAACTGCAATGCGCCTTTGTAGCCGATGTGAGAGCGGTTGACGATGAGAGTTTCGGACGAGGGGGTGGAAATTTCAAAGAAAAGGGCGTTCTTTTGGGTTGCCAAATTCTGTTCCCACGAGGTGCCGAGGATGAGCGGTTTGCCTGCCGTAAACTCAACTGTTTCAATGAGTTTCTCCACTTCGTAGCCGTCTTCTTCAAAGTCAACATCAATGCTTACGCCTTCCGAAATGTTGTTTTTGAAATATTCGATGATGGCGGGACGGAATTTCTGCGGAGTGTTGTCGGTGATTACCACGCGCTTGGGGATAAGACCGATTTGGTCGGCAAGAAACTTGCTGTAAGCCAAGGCGTAAGCAGCGTCGGCTGTTACCACAAACTCGCTCGGCATTCCGTACCAATATTCGGCAAAAAATTCCGAAAAATGTTCGAGGTAATAGTAGTAAATCTCCGCCTCTGATTTGATGAACTCTTCGGATTTTTGCTTGTCAATACCCGCATAATCAACCACTTGACGGATGAATTTTGCAGTGGCTTCTTCACCAACGGGTATTTCGGGAATGTGGAGGAAGGGTTGGTTGTATTTCTTTTCGAGATGTTCGGCGTTCTTGACACCAACCCACGGCGAAACCACAAGGTTGAACTGAGCCTGCGGAATTTTTTTCCACGCGCTAACGCCCGGATTTTCAGGACCAAACAATACGTTTACCTCCAATCCTGCACCTCGGAGAATGCGTGCAAGTTCCTGATAATCACCGCGCCAATTTTGATTGTAGTAGGGCGTTTCAAACCAAAGATTTACCAAACCTTTTTGTTTTTCGCCGTCGTAATCGCCTACATATTGATCGATTATGGCATTTACAACCTCCTCGTGACCAAAAAGATTGTTGCCCTTGAAACCCGCTGTGTTGGCATAGACGATTGGGTAACCCGCCTTTTGGTACTTGCCCACGAGGTCGGGAACGTTGTCGCCGATGAGTTCGCCGGTGCAGCCCGTGAGAAC
>JAFXZT010000096.1 GCA_017541145.1 Bacteroidales bacterium
ATTACGACATTGTTATAGGACCGATTGCCGACGACGGTGTAGCCTATTTGCTCGACCGTTATGCAGAAGGTTCATTCACTCTTGAACAATTGGCTGACGAACTGAAATTCAAACAGTTAAACAACCAATATTATTTCGGAATCGAACGCGCTGTATCACTTTTAAAACGTTTGAAATGACAAAAAAACAGTTACAAAATTTCCTCGTGGCGTTTACTACCGATCGAATGACGGAATATATAATTGAGGATTATCACATTACGTTGTCAGATGCGTTAAAGTTTATTTACAACTCAGAAACATACGCCAAACTTTCGCAGACAGAAAACGGACTTTATACGCAAAGTCCGGCGTATGTTTATGAATTACTCGAAAAGGAATATTTACCACACCACAATGGAACTATCTAACAACTATCATCGTATTTTATGAAAAAACTCCCCGGCACAAAAAGGTACAAACAAGACCTTTATAAATGCGGCAGCGTGGGGCAAGTGAGGGAAGTGCTGAGGTGGATATTAGGGGAGGGGAAATAATCGGTGAACCCTTAACGAGTTTATCGGTGAACCTTTTTACTTGCTATCGGAGAACCTTTATATTGTGACTTTCCAATGCCCATATCGTGTGCTTCCAACGCGTTTTTACAAACATACGATTATGAAAGGGAGTGGGAAGATTGAGCCAGGAGATAGAATTATTATAAATCGATTTCTTGTTAGTTTTTTTTATTTGGTTCACTATATAAATAAGGTTACATTGTGCAAATTTTTTTCCGTTATTTAGTACGTGATGTCAAAAAGATTTGCTATATTTGTAGCGTTACTACTCCCAAAGAATAGTAGCAACACATACACTTAAAAATAATAACCATTGTTGTTTCGCGAAATAGTGTCAACTTCCCATTATTATCAAAGAACAACACTAAAATATATAAATATTATGGACGGAGAAATTACAACTTTATATACACTCAGTGCTACTGCACCAGACTTACCTGTGGATAGAGAACTTATCCCCAGAGATGTTGAATTGAATCAAATCGAAGAAAAATTAAAAAACAACACAGTGGTTTTTGTCGATGGAGAAGAAGGCATAGGTGTAACAACATTATTGGCCTTATTTGCTCATAGACATCACTTTAATTGTATTAGTTATTTCTATAATGATTTGGTTAGAACAGAAGCAAAACCAGAGTTTATCAAGCAAAGTTTATCTGAACAACTGCATTTCTACATTAATAAGACAACAGAAAGTGAACATGAACTTACTTGGGAAAATTTATATGCTGCAACATTAAAGAAAATTAGTAGCAACAAAAAACATCCTTTATTTTTTGTTTTCGATGGTATTAATTTTATTCCCCAAGAATATAGAGAACAAATTATTCAACTTTTTTCCACATTACCATGGAATAAAGCAAAATTCATCTTTTCAGGTAAAGATGATGATTTTAAATGGCTAATTCAGAAGAAAATCAGTTCTACCTCTGCAAACCAGTTGCTTGAATTTTCCAAAGAATCTTGCGAGAAATATTTAAAAAATAACATTGATAATATTTCAGAAGAGGACATAAATGAGTTGTATCAAATAACCCGTGGAGTTGGCAAAAATATTTCTTACATTTTGCATAAATATAAAGAACTTAATGATATAGCACCGTTGCTTAATAAAAAAGATGAATTACTGAAAGATTTATATAGTATGGAAATAGAACACATACGGAATTTAGACGATGAACAAGTTTACAACTTATTGTGCTTTATTACATACTGTGAAACTAAGGTAACAAAGGACCTTTTAATGGCTTTTATGTCCATTAACGAATCTAATTTGAATGTGTTATTACAAAAGATTGACCGTTATTTGACAATTAATGATGATTATATTTCATATAAAATGCCAGAGTTTCATAAATATATGAAAACTCAATTAAAAAATAAAGAACAAGATACACTAGTGCAAATTTTGAAAGTGTACGAAAAGAATATAACTAAATACAATGATAGCATACTTAACTTGTACAACAGATCTAATCAAAATGAAAACATTATTACATATTTAAAGAGTGAAAATGTCCAACATATTTTAGAAGAAGAACGGTCTCATGCATCATATAGTTTGCAGTGTGACTACGGCTTTAATGCAGCAAACAAAATTTCAGGAGGAAAGCAGAATGATAAAAACATATATATATGTGACGCATTTCGATTTGCGGTTTCAAAAAGTGCTTCCAGAGAAATTGAACACAATGAATTGTGGGACTTTGAAATAGAAGCGTTAATGGCAAATGGCGAGGTTGAAAAGGCTTATACCTACGCAAAGAGTATTTATTTAGTTGAAGAGAAACTTAAAAATTTGATATTAATAGTAAAAGAGAAACAGAAACTTAGTAAAAATATGAGGGATGAGATTTTAACGGAAATTAAAATATTAATAGATTTTATTAAATTTGAAGACATTCCCGAGAAATCCATTGAATTGGCTAAGTTGCTATTGTCAGTTGATTTTACATTGTCTATGACTATTATTGACAAATTGATACAGCACTCACAAAATAAGAACTTTGCTGATAAAATTTACACCATTATGTCGTTATCAATGGATATTACTAAGAGCGATGACGATTATAATATTGCTAAATATGACGATGCCTTTCAATCAAAAATAGAAGATGAAGGGATTCGGAGAATGACTAATGCTATGAAATCTATTTTTGGAAATAACTCTGCAACAGAAGTTATTTCCAAAATCAATGAACTTTCATCTTCCAGCCAAAAAATTATTTTTTTGCAAAATTGGATTCCAACTCATACTGATAACAAAGGAATTGATCAAGTTATTGAATATGCAATCAAATTGGTGATTAGTGATTCCACGATTGAAGTCCCTAAGGCCTCTGTAATTTCTGAATTTACCAAAGCATTGCCAAATGTTTCAACAAAAGAGAGTTTTGACAAAATATTATTACTTATAAATAGTGTTGAGGATACAATAAAAACACCTACCTTGGATTATACGCTTATTCAATTACATATTATTGAATCTTTAAGCAAATTTGATTCAGTTAAAGCATATGAAATACTTGATGATTTATATTTAAACATTGATAATCTTTCAGATTCATCAATTAAAATAGATTGTCTTTCATTATTATTGTCGCATTATAAAAAATTGGGCATCAATGAAGAAATTGAAAAAAAATTTATAACTAATACTGTTCTTTTAGCGCAAATAAGGAATTTGATTGTTTCTGAATTAACAAAAACAGCATATCACTATAAATTAGTGGAAACTGCGATTAAAACGTTGGTATGTAAATATCATCAATTCATACATGAAATAATTCCAATGCTTAATACGGAATATGCACGCAGCAAAGCATTTTTGTTAGCAGCTATCGAATATATTAAACAAATCAAACTTAAAGATTTCGATTGGGACTATTTAAATTCTCTAATTGCTTGTATTAAAGTCAGCACGAAGGATATTGACAAACCTCTTGTTATATTAGCACAAAAAATTCATCAAAGTGATTATTCTGATGTTTTAGCAAATAAAGTAAAAGCGAATTTCAGCAATTTGTTTGACAAGATTCATTTGGATGGTAATAAATGTGTTGTGATGGCACATCTATACATTTGGTTTTTTAAAAGTGACAAACATCATTCCGAGTTTATCTTTAAAAAACTATATGATATATGGCAACAATTGCCTTATTTATGGGTTAAAATTGGATTAGGGTATCAGTTCGCAACAATATTTGCAAAGGTTGACTCTCAGACTTCGAATCAAATATTGCATGAAACATTTAGGATAAGCGAAGGTTATATATTTTCTTCAACATCTAATTTGTATGCGTATTTAGAAAGTTTTGATTTATATGCTCGTTCAATAGGTTTGTTAATACGTATAGGAGATTGTTCCGATGATGTTCTAAAAAAATTTGAAATAGTAATGAACAAATTCAAATGTAATTTATTTGAATTATCATATTGGAGTAGAATTGCCTTGGAATACTACATACGTAAAGATGCAGAGAATTTTAAGAAAATTTTTGGTTCCAAAGTTCACGAGGAATATGATAAGTTACAGATTTCGGATTATAACAAACAAACTCTATTATTGGACGTAGCGCCTGCGTTCTTTTTGTACTCAAAAGACATTTTTGTTGACGAGTTAAAAAAACAAAATGATTTGTTTTTCCAAAACTCATGTATTAACAAGATCTGCAATTTTATTTTCTTCAAACATCCCTATATTGGAGATGATGATTTTAGAAATTGCTATTTTGATTTAAACGACGAAGATTTGGAAAATATTTTTGTGCTTTTGGATCTATGTACCGATGATGCATTGTTTTTGTCAATTATTGAAACGGTTTGTAAAAGTATAGATAAAAATAAGGGTAGTCTTCCTATTGCTCAAAAAAAATATAGAATTAATAAATTAAAGGAAATAGTTAACCGCAAATTACCTATCAAACCTAATGGAATAATCCATGAAGGATATAAAATTGCTTGCAATGCGGTGATAGATAGTTTAACTTTGAATAATAAAAGAGTAACATGGGAAAAATATATTGTTGATATTGAAACTATTTCAAATGATGCGGATAAAGCATTTTTGTATTTTTACATATCTGAATTTATAACAAACAAAGATAAACAAACAGAGTTCATTGAAAAAGGTTTTAATTTGTCCAACTCATTGACATCAGGATATGATAAATTTTCACGTTTTGAAATGTGCTTGAATGAATGTTTAGTAGCCAGAGACAAAATGCGAGAGTATATTTCTAAAATCGGCAATGCTTTTAAGCAAAGTAAGCAAATAGATTATTCTAATAACGAACATCTAATTGATATTGCCTATAAGCATAGTGAACAAATGGCAAATCTGTTCATAGATATCCTTGATCAGGATGAAGCAAGGCGTTGCCATAAAGCCCCGATTCTAAGGCATTATGATTCGTTAAAACGTATAGAGCAAGCAAATAAAGATATAAAACACATTGTAAAACTTAAACAAAATGAAACTATTCAATTCTTTTCAACGCAATACAATAATTTGTTGAACAAGAAGGCTATTATTCTTGATTTTTATGAAACGGCTGCTGTTTTGAAACCAATTTTTGATAATAATATCACAGTTTCAAAATCTGCAATTCTCTATTTTATGGAAAATACATATCAGCGTCATAAAATTTCAAAAAATATGAATAGTACCATTTGGAGTATTTACGAAAGTTTGGTGTTCAATTTAAATATGGTTATGGCATTATCAACTAATACTCAGGATAATTTAAAAATGATTAATTGTACTATGTCTCGCAATTTTGCATCAAATAATTCTGTCATTCATCCAGGAGAGCGAGACAAAGGATTGCTTTATATCCTTGATTGGTTTAAAGACAATCAAGGTAGTGTGCTAAGGATTATAGATCCGTATTTTAGTCCAAAAGATATAATAGAATTAAAACCTCTTTTTGATATTGAAAATAGATTGAATATAAAAATATTAACCCATGCTAAGGTTCAAGAGTTAGCCGATTATAAGGAAGCTTGGAACAACACATATTCAAATCTGACAGGTTCTATCGATATTATTACTGTTTGTGATAAATCTAAACCCGATGATGGCCCTCTTCATGATAGGTATTGGATTGTGTCTGACAGAAGAAAAAAATTGAAAGCCGGTTTGAAACTTAATTCTATGTCAGGATTAGGTAACAAAGAAGGTGATATTGAGAGAATTCCCGACGAAAAGATAGAAAGTATAGAAGATATGTGGGCATACTATTATGAGGATAACATATCAAGTATAAATAATAAAGAGTTAAAATACAGTAAAATTTTTATTGAATCAGAACCCTAAATATTTTTATATTTTGTATGCAAAATTATTAATTTTGTCTGGTCGTTTAAAACTCAAATATTTACGATGATTACCAAACTTCGCCTCAAAAATTGGAAGAGTTTCAAGGACTCGACCTTATATATAGATCCCTTGACCATCCTCATAGGGATCAACGCAAGTGGAAAATCTAACGTGCTTGATGCGTTGGATTTTATAAGAAAGGTTGCGACTGCAAAATCGGGCAACACTAATGATTTGCTCGAATCTGTTCGTGGTGGCAAAAATTGGCTGATAAAACGCGGAGAAACAAATTGCGAATTAGACATCACCATTGTATCTGATGACAAGGAAATAGTATACTCTTTAAGTACTGAC
>JAFXZT010000097.1 GCA_017541145.1 Bacteroidales bacterium
CAATCCCGGAACTTTTGTATCAGATTTAATTTCTGAATTTTTCAAAAATTCCATCCACTCGTCCATCGCGGTTTTTACATTGTCATCGAACGACTTAACACGAATCATGTAATATGTCGGCATAATAGCTCCCGCATTGTGACGCTCATATTTGAATTTGCGGTTTTTACTATTTTCCTTATCTTGCTCCTGTTCAAAAAGTGAAAGTTCTTCTTTTTCTGAAATTATCAATTCGTCTTTGCTGTGAACACCAATAAATTTTGTGTTCCCGACATAAAGATAGTCATTACCTTTTCCGAAATCGTAGTAAACAATTGAAATTGAATATACTTTTTTTATTTTGCCATAATCGTCACCGTCTTTCATTTGCTCGGTTATAGCTTTTGACACTCCGAAAAGTACACGCTCCATGTAATGAACGTAACGTGTCAACTGAATTTCAACGATAAAAATCTCACCGTCAGAGGATTTAGCTTTGATATCCACACGGTTGAATTTATCGTCTTCGTTGATGTTATTACTCTCACTTTCAAGAATTTCGATGATTTTACAATCCGGTTTACCGAGAAAAACCTCGATAAAACCTTCAAGAACTCCGAAATTTGCTTTGTCCCGTAAAAGTTTTTTAATCGCCCAATCGAAACGGATGTAGTTAATTTTGTTCATCTTACATGGAATTTTAGTTGTTGCAAAAATAGTTTTTTTTCATATAAAAGCCAAAAAATAAGTTTGTGTCATTTTTTTTTGAATGTTTGAAAAGTTTGTAATTTTGCGCTTAAATTTATTAAAAAATATTCTATTTTATGAAAAGATTTAAATTTTTAATGGTTGCGATAGCTGCAACCGCAATGATGTTTTCGGCTTGCAAAAAAGACGATGAAAAAAATGAACCGGAAGTAACACCAACACCGGTTGTTGAAGAACCCTCAGAAGAAGAAGTAGATGCTAAATTGGAGAAATTTGACATCTCTAATTCTCAATTTGGTGTAACCAAGACTACAGGAATTACGAGATGCAATGATAATTCTTTGTTTAATTTTGATACATGGCAATTGATTTTTGTAAAGGATTAATTCAATTAGTTGTCTTAAATTCGTTGCAAAATTTTCTGTTAAAAATTCCACTTGCATGCATAATTAAAATTCAACCAATTGCTGGAATTATAAGAAAAAAGCCAGACTTTGATATAGAAAATCAATCGACGAACATTTACATTTAATAAAAACATACAATTATTGACACAATAATCTTCGTTGTTGTGTCGATAATTGTATTTCTGTTTATTTGTTAGGCTGATATTAATCGAAGTTTATTTAAATTTTTATTGTCAATAGTGACTCTTTTACAGTTTCCTTTATAAAAATTCATTGTAGATTTATGCCTATCGTTGTTTAATAAAATTGTCATTTATTGGTGTATTGTAGCAGAAATATTCTGATTGTCATCGTAACAAAAATATTATAAAATATCTTAACTGTGTACTAAAATTGTCTTAAAAGATGTTTTGTCCTAAAAAAATGTTATTTTGTCCACCCGCGAAAAACGTTTCATCGTTTAAATTTGCGATATAAACTTCTAATAATTTATAACACTTAACGACAAATGAAAAAAAGACAATTTTTTATGGCAGCATTAATTTTTGCTGCATTTTTGAGCAGTTGTGGCAAGGACGATGACGGCGGTGTTGGTATTAGTGTTGATCCTACAAAAGTTCAACCCGAAGATCCTGCCCCCGTAGATCCTGAAACAGGTGATAGTCCGACACTTTCTAATATCGTTATGCCCGGCACAATAGGTACGGACGGACTTTCTAAAAATGACAATTACGTATCGTATGCCGCTTGGGCGCAGCATGATTCTTGGAACTTGGCAAACGTTCACGACCCCTCTGTAGCTTATTACAACGGCTATTATTACATGTACGGAACTGACGCTTCTTACGGAAACGAACACAACAAAGCTACTCACGGCAAACATTTTCAGGGCAAGCGTTCCAAAGACCTTGTTAACTGGGGCTGGGTTGGCGGACCTTTTGACGAAGCACCGTCTTGGATTTTGGATTCTATTAACAGTTTCCGCTCAAAAATGGGGCTTCAAGGTACTTTGACTTATAATGATATCAAAGATCAACTCGGATATTGGGCTCCCGTTGTAAGAGTGGTTGACGGTAAATTGAGGATGTATTACAGCGTAGTTTGCGACAATCATTTGAAAACCGGTAGCAAAGATTTTGACGGTTCGTGGAATATTTGGGCATTTATCGGGATGTGCGAAACCACCGACCCCGAAAACGACGTTTGGTACGACAAAGGTTTTGTAACTTGTTCATCTTCAGACAAAGGTAAAGACGGTTGGGCTCGGTCATCAACAAACGATTGGAACGCATATTGTTTTTACAACGCCATCGACCCGACATATATCGTAACACCCGAAGGCGAACATTGGCTCATTCACGGTTCATGGCACAGCGGTTTTACATCGTTGCAACTTGACCCGACAACCGGAAAACCGTTGAAAGCTGTAGGCGATCCGTGGGCTGACAATGCTGAGGATTTGCAAGCAAGATTCGGAAAACGAGTTGCTACAAGAGGAATTTCCCGTTGGCAGGCTTCAGAAGCTCCCGAAGTTATTTATAAAGACGGAAAATATTATCTTTTCATGGCTTGGGACGTTTTGGACGTACCTTACAACACCCGTGTAGTTCGTTCAGAAAACATTCAAGGACCTTATTATACTTCACGAGGTGCAAATTTTACAAACGGAGAGGAGAATACAAAAGTTTATCCTATCGTAACACATCCGTACAAATTTAAAGACGGTGTGGGTTGGGTAGGAATTTCGCATTGTTGTATTTTTGAAGGCGAAGGCGACCTGAAAGGCACATGGTTTTATATGTCGCAAGGACGTGCTCCGGTAAATGTTTGGGGCAACGCATATTCAAACGCTTTGATGATGGGACACGTCAGAAAATTGGTTTGGTGTCCTGCTACGGCAGAAGATTTAACCGACCTTTGGCCTATTGCACTTCCTGAGCGTTTTGCTAACGTAGAACAAACACCGATTAAGAAGTCAGAAATCCCGGGTAAATACGAATTTATCAATTTGGGGTATAAACAAGGAGTTCAGATGGAAGCCGATGAAAATTATCTCGTTTTCAACGAAGACGGTACGATGTCAGGACCTTTGAGCGGCACTTGGGAGTTTGACGAGACAACAAAATATTTGAAACTTACATCTTCTGACGGTAAATTTCAAGGTTCAGGCAAAAACATCGGTTCTGTGATAGTTTGCGTAGAAAGAGAACGCGATTGGGAAAAAGGAGTGGAGTCAACATTAGTTTTTGCAGGTTTCCACAAACTTCACACCAACACATTCTGGGGTAAAAAAGTAGAATAAAATCTCATTTTTTTTGTTTCCGGAAACGGTTTTTGATTTATTCAGAAACCGTTTCTTTTTTTTATAACATGTAATTTTTCGTAAGTAAAATTATTTAAGTTTCGCAAGAAATTTTTTTTCACCTGATAAAACAAATCATTCTTAATAAAATAAAATCAACAAGTATAAATTGTTTAATTTGTTGACAAAATACATCTACAAAATATAAAATCAGAGAATTTAATAACACAAAAAAAGGACAGAAAAACTAATTTCTGTCCTTACAAAGTTCTTAATTATGGGAATTTTTATCCTAAATAAGCTTTCAAAAGATTGCTTCTTGAAGTGTTTCTTAGTCTACGAATTGCTTTTTCGCGTATTTGACGAACGCGCTCTCTTGTCAGACCATATTGATCACCGATTTCTTCAAGACTCAATTCCTGGCAACCTATTCCGAATGATAGTTTAAGAATAGAACGTTCTCTTTCAGTAAGAGTAGAGAACGCACGCTCGATTTCTTTGCTAAGAGATTCGTCCATAAGATTACCGTCAGCCACCTGGGAGTCAGTATTTTCCAAAACGTCAAGCAAACTGTTTTCCTCGCCCTGTACAAAAGGAGCATCCACGCTCACATGTTTACCAGAAACTCTCATTGTATCAACTACTTTCTCTTGAGGCAGTTCCAAAATCTTACTCAATTCCTCCGGTGAAGGTTTACGTTGATGTTGTTGTTCGAAATCTGATACAGCTTTGTTGTATTTGCTGAGGGAACTTACTTGGTTTAGCGGCAAACGTACTATACGCGATTGTTCGTTGATTGCTTGCATGATAGACTGACGAATCCACCAAACTGCGTAGGAAATAAATTTGAAACCTCTGGTTTCATCGAATTTTTCAGCAGCTTTGATAAGGCCTAAATTACCTTCATTAATCAAGTCTGGCAAGCTAAGTCCTTGGTTTTGATACTGTTTTGCCACAGAAACCACAAATCTTAGATTTGCTCTTGTTAGTTTTTCAATAGCAGATTGGTCTCCTTTGCGAATGCGTTGAGCCAATTCTACTTCTTCTTCTACTGAGATCAACTCATATTTGCCGATTTCTTGCAAATATTTGTCAAGAGATGCGCTCTCTCTGTTGGTGATTGACTTTGTAATTTTTAGCTGTCTCATAACCTTATATGTATCCTAATTTTCCTTGGTTTACTTTGGTAATCACTGAGTTAACAACGATTGATTCTGCCGGGTCGCAATTTGCTAACCATACATATAAACGGATTATTTTTGAAATTGTTTCATAACTTCCGCTTTTTTTATTTCCAAAATGCAAATTTAGTGCAAATTTCTGATATATCACAATTTTTTTTCAAAAAAAATTAGTTGCATTTTTATCTTTTTATTTTTACTTTTGCAATCTCACTAAAGAGAGGTTTATTTTTATGTCTGACGATATCAACGAAGAAGGTAAAACACAACAAGATACGCCTAAAGATGAGGAACTTACAGGCGGTGATGAGCGCATTGGTGGTGGTGTACAAAACCATTTGCAGCTGAAATCTGTTTCCGGCATGTTCAAAAATTGGTTTATTGATTATGCCTCATACGTTATTTTGGAACGTGCTGTTCCCGAATTGGATGATGGTCTGAAACCTGTTCAGCGTCGTATTCTGCATGCTATGAAGCGTTTGGATGACGGTCGTTACAACAAAGTTGCAAACATCGTCGGTTTCACTATGCAGTATCACCCGCACGGTGATGCTTCTATCGGTGATGCGCTTGTTCAGCTCGGTCAAAAAGAATTATTGATTGATACTCAGGGTAACTGGGGTAACGTTCTTACCGGTGACTCTGCGGCTGCTCCCCGTTATATTGAAGCGAGACTTTCAAAACTCGCGCTCGATGTGGTTTTCAATCCGAAAACTACTCAATGGAAACTTAGTTACGACGGTAGAAACAAAGAACCGATTACTTTGCCGGTAAAATTCCCGTTGCTTTTGGCGCAGGGTGTGGAAGGTATTGCTGTAGGTTTGTCTTCTAAGATTCTGCCGCACAATTTCAACGAACTTATCGACGCGTCAATTTCGTATTTGCGCAAAGAGCCGTTTGTCCTTTATCCTGATTTCTTAACCGGCGGATCTATTGATGTCTCTCGTTATCAAGACGGTAAACGTGGCGGACGTCTTCGTGTACGTGCTAAAATCGAAAAACGCGACAAACGTGTTCTTGCAATTACAGAAGTACCTTACGGCGTTACTACTCAGGCTCTTGAAGAATCTATTGTAAGTGCCAACGAAAAAGGTAAAATCAAAATCCGTAAAGTGGACGACCATACTGCGGCTAATGCTGAAATTCTTATCACTTTGAATTCTGATGTATCGCCCGATGTTACAATTGATGCACTTTACGCCTTTACTGATTGTGAAGTTTCGTTGTCGGCAAACTCTTGCGTAATTTATGACAACAAGCCCCGATTCATGTCTACAACCGAAATCCTTGAACATTCGGCTGACAGAACCGTGGAATTGCTTACAATGGAACTCAAAATATTGCTCAACGAGTTAGCTGACAGTTGGCATGATGCTTCGTTGGAGAAAATCTTCATCGAAAATCATATCTACAACCTTATCGAAAATTGCGAAACTTGGGAAGCAATTGTTTCTACTATTGATAATGCGTTGGAACCCTTTAAACATCTCTTGAAAAAGCCTGTGACAATCGATGATATTACTCGACTTACAGAACTGAAAATCAAGCGTATTTCAAAATACGATGCTTTCAAAGCCGACAATTATATCAAGTCGTTGGAAAAGCAGATGGAAGAGGCTCAGTACAAGCTCGATCATATTATTGATTATGCAATTGAATATTATCAAAATTTGAAAAATAAATACGGTAAAAATTATCCTCGTCATACCGAAATCAAAAACTTTGATAATATTGTAGCTCAGGAAGTTGTAGTTGCAAACGAAAAACTTTACGTTAACTGGGAAGAAGGTTTTGCCGGGATGTCTTTGAAAAAAGACGAATTTGTTTGCAACTGTTCAAATATGGACGATGTAATTGTGTTCCTCAAAAACGGAAAATACACAATATCAAAGATTTCAGACAAGTTTTTCATCGGAAACAATGCGATGTATATCAATGTATTCCGGAAAAACGACGAACGAACAATTTACAATGCCATTTATCGCGACGGTGCTACCGGAATTACCTACGCAAAACGTTTTTCTGTAAAAGGAATCACCCGCGACAAAGAATACGATTTAACACAAGGAACTCCGGGTTCTGAAGTGATTTATTTCTCAGCGAATGCAAACGGCGAGGCGGAAGTTGTAAAAGTATTGTTGCGACCGAAAGCCAAACTTAAAAAACGCAGTTGGGAATTCAATTTCAGTGAGTTGGCTGTTAAAAATCGTGCCTCAATGGGTAACATCGTAACAAAATATCCGGTGTTGAGAATTACCAAAGTAACAAACGGTACAAGTACGTTAGGCGGCTTAAAAGTTTGGTTTGACAGTTCTATCGCACGCTTAAATTCAGACGAACGCGGTGATTATCTCGGTGAATTTTCCGGTGATGACAAAATTGTAACAATCAGAAAAACAGGATATTGCCGACTTTCCGGTTATGATTTGAGCGGACATTTTGACGATGACATCATTTTGATTCGCAAGTATAATCCCGATGAAATTTATTCGTTGGCATATTACGACAAGGATATGGAATTCTGTTATCTGAAACGTTTCAAAATCGAAGATACCGACAAGGAAACATTCCTTTTGGGCGACAATACCGACAGCAAACTTTTTGATATTACAGTAGATCCCGATCCGTTGCTTCGTGTAACATTTGGTGGTAAAAACGAAGGCCGTCCAGAGGAAGTTATCAATGCGGTTGACTTTATCGGCGAAAAGAGTTACAAGGCTCACGGCAAGCGAGTAAGTATTTACGAAGTTGTCGGAATGAAGTTTGAACCAAATCCTGATGCTGAAGTTCCCGAAGATGGCGACAACAGCGATGATAATCCTGATAATTGGGAAGATCCTGAGTTTGAAGTTGTTGGCAGCGAAGGTCAGACAATTTTGAAGTTTTAGGACATCAATATAATTTTTGTAAAAAAACTCTCATGGCGGAAAATTTCTGTTATGAGAGTTTTTTTGTTGACACTTTATATCTTGTTGATTTTATTTACGTTTTTATGTTAAAAGCTTATCGAAATAATTGTAAAATATTGGTATTTAACATCTTAACTTATACGATGTTGGCTTAGCAAGTATAATTTTATGTCAAAGAAAAGAAATCGAAGAATTTTAATTCTCAAATATTTTGAATGAAAATAAATGATTTTTCGAATTTTTTTAATAATTTTGCCACATTAATAAATAAAGAAAAAAACAAATTTAAAAAATGTTTGAAAGCTTAACCGAAAAACTCGAGCAGTCTTTTAAGAAAATTAAAGGCGATGGCAAGTTGACCGAAATCAACGTAGTAGATGCGTTGAAAGAAGTTCGTAGAGCATTACTCGATGCCGATGTCAATTACAATATAGTAAAAGAATTTACAAACAAAGTTAAAGAAAAAGCCCTTGGTACTGAAGTTCAAGGCGAATTGAAACCAAATCAATTGATGATAAAACTCGTTCACGATGAGTTGATTACATTGATGGGTACTTCAGAAACCGAGGTAAATTTGAAAGGTGATCCTGCAATTATTCTTATCGCAGGTCTTCAAGGTTCCGGTAAAACCACATTTTCCGGCAAGTTTGCCAATTTCATAAAAACACAGAAAGGTAAAAAGCCGTTGCTTGTAGCCGGCGACGTTTATCGTCCTGCTGCTATCGATCAGTTGAAGGTTTTGGCAGAGCAAATTGATGTTCCGGTATATACCGAAGAAGGTGAAAAAAATCCGGTAAAAATCGCTAAAGCTGCTGTTAAACAAGCTGTTGCAAACGGTAATGACGTTGTAATCATCGATACCGCTGGTCGTTTGGCTGTTGATGAGGAGATGATGAACGAGATTTCAAACATCAAGAAGGAAACCAATCCTACAGAAATTCTCTTCGTAGTTGACTCAATGACAGGTCAGGACGCCGTAAATACAGCTAAGGCATTCAACGACAGATTGAATTTCGACGGTGTTGTTCTTACAAAACTCGATGGTGATACACGTGGTGGTGCCGCTTTGAGTATTCGTTATACTGTTGACAAGCCTATCAAATTTGTGTCAACCGGTGAAAAAATTGATGCTCTTGACATCTTCTATCCGTCACGTATGGCTGACCGTATTCTCGGTATGGGTGATATCGTGTCGTTGGCTGAGAAACTTCAAGCTCAATACGATGAGGAAGAGGCAAGAAAACTTCAGAAAAAGATTCTTAAAGATCAGTTTAATTTCAACGATTTTCTTGCTCAGATTCAGCAAATCAAGAAGATGGGTAATCTCAAGGATTTGGCTTCGATGATTCCGGGCGTTGGTAAGGCAATTAAAAATCTTGATATCAACGATGATGCTTTCAAAGAAATTGAAGCAATTATCTATTCGATGACACCTTTTGAGAGAGAAAATCCACAAGTGATAAACGGTAGCCGCAGACGCAGAATTGCAGAAGGTTCGGGTACAAATGTTACAATCGTAAACCGTTTGCTCAAACAATTTGAAGAAACCCGCAAATTGATGAAACTTATGTCAGGAAGTGGTGCAAGACGTTTGGCTGGCATGATGTCGCAAATGAAAAAGAGACGTTAATCATTAAAAAATCTTGATATAGCATGCAATTAATAGACGGTAAAAAAACTTCGGCAGAAATCAAGCAAGAGATTGCTGCTGAGGTAGCTAAAATGGTAGCTGACGGCAAATCTGCTCCGCATCTTACAGCAGTGCTTGTAGGTCATGACGGTGGCAGCGAAACATACGTGGCTCACAAAATCAAATCTTGCGAAGAGGTTGGTTTTGTTTCGCAATTGATTCGTTTTGAGGACGATGTTACTGAAGACGAACTTTTGAAAACTGTTGACATGCTCAACAAAGATCCTAAAGTTGACGGTTTTATCGTTCAGTTGCCTTTGCCGAAACATATTGACGAACAGAAGATTATAGAGGCAGTAAGTCCCGAAAAAGATGTGGACGGTTTTCATCCTGTAAATTTAGGAAAACTTGTAGCCGGTCTTGATACATTTGTATCAGCTACACCGTCAGGCATTGTAGATTTGCTGAAACGTTATAATATCCCGACAGCGGGCAAACATTGCGTAATTATCGGTAGAAGCAATATTGTTGGCCGTCCGTTGAGTATTCTGATGAGTCAAAAAGGTATTGATGCTACAGTTACTGTCTGCCATTCACGAACCGAAAATCTCAAGGAAATCACGCAATCGGCTGATATTCTTGTAGCTGCAATCGGAAAACCGGGTTTTGTAACCGGCGATATGGTGAAAGATGGCGTTGCTGTTATCGACGTTGGTACTACGCGTGTAAAATCAGACCAAACAAAATCGGGTTGGAAACTAAAAGGCGATGTTGATTTTGATTCTGTGTCACCTAAAGCCTCATTTATAACTCCTGTTCCGGGAGGTGTTGGTCCGATGACAATTTGTTCTCTTTTGAAGAACACTCTTAAAGCTGCAAAGAATCGTACTAAATAATTTTTTTCTTTACAAAGAGGTTGCTTATGCAGCCTCTTTTGTTTTTTAGCTATATACCAAATGGATTTGGAAATAGAAAACCTCTTGATTGATAATAATATACGTCCAACTTCTGTACGTATTTTGGTTTGGAAAATTATTCGTGATTTGGATTATGCCTTTTCGTTGCAAGATATAGAAGATTTGTTGCCGACAATGGATAAAAGTACTATTTTCAGAGCATTACGTTTGTTTTCGGAAAACGATTTGTTGCATGAGCTTGATGACGGTTCGGGACATCAAAAATATTGCATTCATACGGGGCAAAGTCATCATCATGAAGAATGTCATCATGTTCATCTTTATTGTACAAGATGTGGTAAAACATTCTGTATCAAGCAAGAACATATTCCCGAAGTTCATCTTCCTGAAGGTTTTGTAATGGAGTCGGTTTCTTATATTATTCGAGGTTTGTGTCCGAGATGCGCAAAATTTTCAGAAAAATAGTTCAGTTGCGGGAATTTAATTGTACCTTTGTCGCAACAAAAAAATTTATAATTAAATGGCAAAGTACGATATAGAGCAAATGCTTGATTTTCTGAGAGAAATCAAAGTAAATAACAATACAGAATGGATGAATGCCAACAGAGGTTGGTACGAACAAGTTCGTGACGGGTTCAAGGCAATGAGTCAGGAAATTTTGATTAAACTGCAAGCTATTGATCCGTCGCTTGGAGGTTTGGAAGTAAAAAATTGTATATATCGTTTCAATCGAGATACACGTTTTTCACCTGACAAAGCTCCGTACAAACGTCATTTAGCATCGTATTTTGCGCCGGGTGGCAAAAAAGCTGTGACTGCCGGTTATTATTTTCATCTCCAGCCTTTTGATTCTGATGATACATTTTTCGGTCAAACCATGCTTTGTTCCGGTATTTGGGCACCGCCGACCGAGGGTGCAAAACTTATTCGTGAGGAAATTTTTTACGGTGGGGGAGAGGCTCTTACCGAAATTTTGAACCGTGATGAAATTAAAAAACATTTCGGAAATTCATATAACGAAACGGATAAGCTCAAGGTAATTCCAAAAAACTTAAAAGGTTCTGAATACGAGGAACTTATCCGCTTGAAATCTTGGTTGTTAATCGAATATCTCAGCGATGAAGATTGTCTGAAAAACGATTTCGTGGATTATGTAGTAGAAACTTTCAGAATCACAAAAGATTTCAATGATTTTTTTAATGAAATACTTTTGGATGCCAATCTTAGTTGGTAGTTTTGTTACTGCATAACATTTTTGTTTTTGCCGGTTTTGATTTCATCAATTCTTGCCAAAAGGTCTTCCACTTGTTTGGTAAGAGAAGCCACTTCGTCTTCGTTGGTATTTTCAAACTTAAAGAACGACATCGTATCGTCAAGATTTTCGGCTTGAGTTTGAGATTCATCAGCAGAAGACGAAAGTTGCTCTGCCGTGGCTGCATTTTGCTGAGTAATATCGTTTAATTGTTGCAACGCATTGTTTACTTGTATTGCGCTGTTGTTTTGCTCTACTGACGATGAAGTGATTTCGTGAATCAATTCCGAAGTTTTGTTGATTTGCGGTACAAGTTGCTCTAATAATTTGCCGGAGCTAACAGCTTGTCTTACACCGTCTTCTGTCAACATGTCGATTTCCTTGGCTGCCTCCTGACTTCTTACGGCGAGTTTTCGGATTTCGGAGGCAACTACAGTAAAACCTTTGCCAAGTTCGCCGACTCTTGCAGCTTCTATCGCTGCATTCACCGCCAAAAGATCAGTTTTACCTACAATTTCGTTTATGATACTTATCTTGTCGGTGATTATTTTCATGGATTCTACCGTAAGACTTACCGAATCGTTGGCTTTTAGTACAGATTCTACAACTTTGTTGGTAATTTGTTCGGTCTCTCTTGCATTTTCAGCGTTCCTGAGTATCGATGATGACATCTCTTGCATTGCCGATGCAACTTCCTCGCTTGCAGACGCTTGCTGATTTGCACCCGAAGCCATCATGGCTGCCGAATGGGCTAATTCTTTGCCCGCAATATTCATGTTGATTGATGATTGTTTTACCTCGCCGGTGATATGTTTTAATGATTGTACCATTTTGTCGAGGGCTATCATCAATTCGGTAATTTCTGTATCGCCGTGTTTAAAATTCAATTTGAAATTTACATTCAACACGCCTTGCGACAATAATTTTACGCCTTTGAGCATTTTTCGTATCGGAGCACCTATCCGGAATCCTACTAAAACTGATATAATTGCGCCCAAAAGTAAGATTATTATAGCGAGTATTATCGCCGCAGACATCCGTTTTATGATGCCTTTGGAGAGAATATTTTTATCAATTATTGTAATCACCATCCAAGATGCACCGGCTCTGTTCAATTGGAGATGTTCTAAATTTATACATTCGTTGTTTATGATTACCGGTTTGTTTTCAGCAATTGTATTTTTTTCGATTTCCAATCCGGTATGTCCGAGTATCTCCGTGATTTTTTTGCCGTTGTATTCAATATTTGTCGTGTTGCTTATTATATTAGAATTGCCGTCGGTGACATAGAAATTGCAGCCGTCTAATTCTGAATTTATGTTAGGAACGATGTCTTCGATAAATTTTACATTGATATACGTAAATACGCATCCGTAAAAGTCTTCTCCGTTTAATATTGGTACAAGAATCGGTATTACAATTTCTCTTCTGCCGGCAACTACAGCTTCTATGCTGGAAAGTACCATTGTTTCTTTGGTTTTGCGAACTTCTTCAAAAAGTTTTTCGTCGAAAACAAATTTTTTGTCCGGCACAACTTCTCCGTTTGTTTTTGTAAAGTAGTAGCACATCCTACCGTACCATTGTGCATAAGTCGGGTCTTTTTTCAGATTATCGTCTTGACCGTCAAATGCTTCCCAATCCCAATAGACGCCAAAGATTTCACATTTGTTTATATTTGGGTAATTGGCTTTTAGAAATTCTATTACTTCTGTGCGTGAAATTTTTACATCCAAACTGTCATTTTTAGCAGTTCCGTAGATATTAGCTAAAGTTTTAGAAATATCAATTGCCTTTTTGATAGTTTGTTGGATGTTTTCTTTGTATTGAGATGATAGTTCTACCAATTGGGCTTGCCCCTTTGCTTTCATTAGGTTGTTAGCATGGATGTAAAAGAAAATTATCCATGCCGCCAATGTCCAAAAAACAACGCCCAAAAACCATCTTCTTATTCTGGTGCCTACTGCACTGGAGTAAATGACACTTTTTAGTCCGTGATTTTTGATGTGTTTGATATATAATGCCAATTCGTTACTCATAATTCTTATTTTTTGATGTTGTTAAGAGAGAAAATGGCTGATGTATCTAAGATTGTAATAAAGTTGTCTTTGTGTTTGAATATTCCTTCTGTGTATTCTGTTTTGATTTTTGTATCGAAATCAGGAATCGGCATTATATCTATCGGTTTTACGTCCACTACATCCGAAACGCTGTTAACAATAGAAACAACGGTAAGTTTGTTGTCTGGGTCTTCTTTGTTGATTTCCAAAACAATGAGAACGCTGTTGTCGGCATTAAATTCCGCAGTGGCATTCAATCCGCATTTTTTACGTACATCAATCAACGGTAATATTTCGCCTCTGAAATTTATAACGCCCATTATGTAAGGCGGAGTTTTGGGTATTATCGTTACCTTTTGAAGTTCAATTACTTCAATAACTTCAGAGACTTTGTACGCGTATAGTTCCTGATTGAGCAAAAATGTAAGATATGATGTTCCGTTGCTGTAATTTTCCATTATATTGTACTTTAGTTGTTATTACAATCTGTTGTTAATTTGCTTTTTCCATCTGACGGATCAATTTGTTGGTATCAAGTACGAGGGCTATACTACCGTCGCCGAGGATACTTCCGCCTGAGATATATTCTTGATTTGCAAAATATCTTCCGAGCGATTTCAATACCGCCTGATGCTCTCCTACGATTTTGTCAACAATTAGACCTACTCTGCCGTCTTTGTAGTTAACAATGATTACACTTTCTTCTTCGGGCGGTGTACCATGAATTTCCATTTCTTTTCTTAGGTCGATAATTGTTGTCGGTTCGCCTTCGTAGATAAAACGTCCGTTGTCTTCTTCTAATTTTTGTCTTGTAATCTGAGAACAACTGTCGATAATATATACCGGAATCAATAGCAATGTAGTCTCTACCGAAACCAGCAACGCATCTACAATGCTCAGAGTAAGAGGCAGTTTAATTGTTGTAATAGTACCAAGATCCACTTCGGAATCCATTTCGATTTCACCGCGAAGTTTTATAATATTTTGTTTTACAACATCCATTCCAACGCCGCGTCCCGAAATTCCGGTAATTTTTTGTGCCGTAGAAAATCCGGGTAAAAATACAAGGTCATATAATTGACGGTCAGTCGGTTTTTCAGTTGGTTTCAAGAATCCTTTTTCTATTGCTTTTTTCTTTAGATATTCGGGATTCATGCCTGCACCGTCGTCTTGTACTTGTATGAAAACATTACTTCCTGAGTAGAATGCTGTAAATTTTATAATTCCGTGGTCAGGCTTATGAAGTTCGCGTCTGCGTTCCACCGATTCTATTCCGTGGTCAATACTATTTCTGATGATGTGCATCAATGGTACGGAAAGGTTGTCAATGATTGTTTTATCAAGCTCAGTATCAGTACCTTCAGTTACAAAATCTATTTTTTTGCCCAATTCGTTGCTCAGGTCTCTTACCAAACGTTGAAATCTCAAAACCATGCTTTCTATCGGTACAAGTCGTATTGATAAGGCATTGTCTTTGAACTTGTTGGAAAGTTTGTCGATTTTTTCGCAAATAGTACCGAGTTCCGGGATGTTGTATTTTTCGGCGAGCAACAGCATTTCTGCCTTGGTAGTTACAAGTTCTGATACAAGGTTCATCAACTCGTCGAGCTTGTCGGAATCTACTTTTATGCTTGAATTTTTGTTATCAGAAGTGTCGGTTGAGCGGCTGTAAGTTTTTTCGTCTGAATACGAATTGTTGATTTTTGCCATTGCCGCCAAAGAGTGTTCTGCGGTTTTGGGCTGTTCGGGTTTGGCTGGTTCTTCTTGTTTTGTCGGTTGTTCGGGTTGAATATTTGGTTGATTTTTTTCTGTTTGCAAATTACTTCCCGAAGTGCTGTTACCGAAAAGACTGTTTGCAAATTTTGCGAGTTGGGTAACATCTGTTTTGGTATCGGTAGACTGCAAACGTGTAATTTCTGCTACAAATTCTTCTTTTTGGAAAAGGTCTTTTTCTGCTATTTTGGTGATTTTCACCTCGTCAGCCACGAAAAGGAAAATTTCTTCGATTTCGTTGTAAGGTTTTGTAGTAGAAAAAACAGATTCCCAATACATGTAGAATTTACCCGTTGCATTTGGGTCGTTGTCGCTCCAAGAACGGGGAATTGTCAGACCATCACCGATAGCATCAATTTCTGCGAGTAAAGATTGAATATTGATACCTCGTGTTGTGATGTCGGCTTCGGGTGTAAACAGCACATAATAAGTGGCAGCTCCGTCTGTATCGGGAGCCATCATTGTTGGTTGCTCTTGTGGTTTGCTGTTGCCGTCGGGACTTATAGTATTGAGTTTTGCTAAAAACTGTTCTACAAGTTTGTCGTCGTCGGGACCCGGAGCGTTTAGCAATTGTCTGAGTAAATCAATGCACTCCAACGTTATAGCTGAAACTTCTTTGCTTACAGAGATATGATTGTCACGGATTTTACCGTAGATACTTTCCACATCGTGTGTGATTTTTTCCACGGTCTTAAACTCGTACATTCCGCTTGTACCTTTTATGGTGTGCATCACTCTGAAGACTTGATTTATCTCGTCTTCACTTGACGGATTTTGTTCAAGTTGCAGCAACGATCCTTCCATGTCGTTGAGAAGGTCGTTTACTTCTTCAAGATATTTCTTTTTAAATTGTTCGAGCATCATTGATTTTATGTTGATTGTAATAAAAAAATTGAAATATGTAGAAAAATTTTATTGCAATGCTTTCTTGATAAACATCAAGAATTTGTCAATAACAAACGGTTTCTGAATCCAACCGGTGATACCAATTTGTTTCGATTTTTGTTTCTTTTCTTCGTTGATTTCGGTTGTAAGCAACAAAATCGGTATTCCTCTGTATTCAGGAAGTTTCTTAACAGTTTCTGCAAGTTCCAAGCCATTTTTTCTCGGCATGTTTAAATCTGTAACCAAAAGATCGATTTTTCTGCCGTCGAAATATTTCAACGCGTCTTGACCGTCTACAGCTTTGATTACTTCGTAACCGGCTTGTTTTAAAGTGAACTCAATTACGAAACGTGTGTTTTCAAAATCGTCGGCAATAAGAATTGTTTTTTTCGTGTTTTCTTCTTCTTCCTGGTCCGGCGAAATTTCTTTTGAGAAAAATACTTCTGCTCTCGGATTCTGAAGGATCTGACGGAAAATTTGTGCATTGTCGCTAAGTTTCAGCAAATAGCCGCGTGCACCTGCATCTATCAAATCGTTTACATATTTCTTGTTGTCGTACATCGAAAGACCGATGATTACAAGTGACGGATTGATTTTTAATGCTTCGCGAGTAGCTTCGATACCGTTCATTTCCGGCATTTCGATATCAATAAATACCAAATCCGGATCGCAAGTATCCAAAATACTCAGAAATTCTTTTCCATTAGAGGCTTCGGCAATAATTTCTACGTCGCCTAATTTTTGTAATAATGTCTTAATGGCATTTCTGTATACCAACTTGTCATCAACAAGTATTACTTTCATTCTACTCATGTTAATTTATAATTTGGGTGTTATTTTATTACGTATTTTTATTTGTCTCCTTTATTTAGTTGACCGCCGGACATGTACGGTATTTCTATCAAAACGTTCAAGCCTTTGTGCGGTTTGGTTTTGAAACTGCATTTGCCGTTTACAGCTTTTACCCTTCCGATGATATTCGAAAGTCCGCGGCCTGTTCCGTCTTTGGATTTCGGCAGTTTTTTCATGTCGAAACCTACTCCGTCGTCAGCATATTCCAACAACAAATGGTTGTTTTCTGTTGCTAAACTTATCGCAACGTTTTTAGCTTTGGCGTGTTTCATTGTGTTGTTTATCAGCTCGTTGATTATACGGTAAACTGATAATTCCAAGGCCTTGTCGTTTGTCGGTTTGTACAATGAATGTGAGAATCCGAATTTTATTAATCTGGAATTCTCCAATCCTTCTATGATATTTTTGATTGTGGCTACAAGTCCGAATCTTGATAGTATTACCGGATGCAAATTGTTTGCAATTTCCTTAACACTTGAGATTGCCTGACCCACAAGTTCTTTCGTAAGTTTTAGCGTCCTGAAACTTTCTTCGTATTCCGTACCGCCTGATATTATCAGGTTGATATAGATATTGATACTTGACAGCAATGCACCAAGTCCGTCGTGAAGTTCTTGTGCCAAACGTGTACGCTCTTTTTCTTCGGCAGCATTCGACGCGCTGAGTATTGCGCTGTCCATGTTTTTCAGTGTAGTGATGTCAGTGAAAATCAGTAATGAAATTACATCGTCGCCAATCGTCATTTTGGATGCGGTGGCTTCCACAAACATCTTTGTACCGTCCGATTTTGTTTTTGAAATTGTAGCAGTCTCAAAAAGCGGCGGTTTCCCTACTTTTTCTACAAGTTTTATTATACCTTTCAGCGGCTCGCCTTTTATAATAGTGTCGAGTTTTACACCCGTAAGGTCATCGTTTTTCGTAATATTAAACAGTTCCAAAAATCTCTTGTTATAACGTTCTACCTCAAGATTTTGATTGATTGAGATAATGCCGTTTGCGCTATATTTAAACAGGCTTGAGATTTCTTTTTCCTGCTGAATAATTCTTTTTTCGTAGAATTTTTTTCTGACATTATTTCTCACAAGATTTGCTATTGTGGCTATTGCATAGACACTTTCTTGTGTGATTCCGCCGTAATTGGTTCTGCTTACGTAAATTGTACCAATCAACATATTCTCGATGATAATCGGATAAACCATGTATCGCGGACTTCTTGATGCGATAACTTCCGGAATCATCGGGTCTTGAATATTACAAATTATTGAATTCTTGTTTTCTTTCAGCGTTTTTATAAAATTAGGATATTTCTGGTCTGACGGCGGCATTGTACCTCGTCTGCATCCTTCTTCGCTACCGTTGTGATAAAAGAATTCAGTCCATTTGTCTTTTCTGCCAATCAAGAGTATAATTTCGTCGGCTTTTATCAATTCCATTAGCGAGTTGACAAGATATGTGCAATTTGCCATGAAACTGTGTACCGTGTTGGCGTTTTGAGAAATAAGTCTCAGATTTTTTTGAAACTCCAAATTTTTGCGGACTCTGGCTTCTGATTTTGCTACTCTTGTGATGTTTCGTGTATTGATTACCAGCATTTTGATATTGCCGTCATCGTCTTTCAAAACCTTACCAAAAGTTTCCAAAACCAAAATTTTGCCGTATCTGCTTTTGTGAAGTATAAATCTTTGATTGTAATCTCCTTCCTTTTTTATATTGTTGATTGCCTCTCTTACGGTATCTTTATCTTTCTGATTTTCTGCAATTTCAGTAAGATTTCTACCGATAAGTTCAAAATCAAGATCAAAAATATTTTTACTTGATTTCGAGGCATATATTACATTTCCGTCAGGGTCGGTGAGTATCATTGCGTTGATGAGGTAGTCGCTCATTACTTTCAATGTTTTGTTCTCCGACTCCAATTTTTGCTGAGCTTCTTTGCTTATTTTCAGTTCGTTGATTAGGTTGTTGTTTTTTTGCGCAATTTCTATTTGTTTAGAAATTCTTGCCAAAAGCTCGTCTCTTGAAAACGGTTTGCAAACATAATCATTTGCCCCAGCTTTCAATCCCTGCTCAATACTGGTAGAATCATTGAGTTCCGAAACAAAAATTACCGGAATATTTTCAGTATTTTTGTTTTGTTTCAGCTCTTTGCAAATGGTATAACCATCCTTTCCCGGCAGATTCACTTCCATTAGAATCAAGTCGGGGATATGCTGAAGGGCTTTGTTTACGGCTTCTGCACCATCGGAGGCCGTTATATACGTGTAATTTTGGCTCAGCATTGCTTCCAGCATCACCAAATTTACACTGTTGCTATCAACAGCAAGTATGGTACATTTTTCTTTCATATATCGTTTTCTAAATCTCCTAAGAGATTGTCTATTAAAGGTTTTACGTTATTGTATTGATATCCTCGGCTTATGGCAAAGCGCATTAGTTTTTCCCAGATTTTAGGTTTCGGATACTTCGTTAATACCCGCAATTTTTTTGCCAATTCCTCTGATATCAAATCTTTTTCGTCAGATTCTGAATAACTTTCTTGCAGAGCGTCTTCAATATCTTCCGATGAAATTTTTTTTATCTTCAATTGGGTTACGATTTTAGTCTTTCCCCATTTGTTGAATCTTAGTTTGTCGGCTACAAAAAATCTTGCATATCGTTTGTTGTCAACGTATTTATTTTCAACAAGATATTCCACAGCCAAAGCAGCTTCGTCTTCGGTTGCTCCTTTTCTGAGCATGTAGTCGTAAGCCTCGCTTTCGCATTTTTCGCCGCGGCTGCAAAGTGCCATCAATTTTTGTAACACTTTGGCAGATTCTTCGGTCATTGTCATTGTTATTTTATTTTTAGCGAGTCTTCGTCAAATTTGTAAAACGTAATTTTGTACTCGTTGTCACGCTCTACAAATTCCAATTTCTCAAACATCGTAGCTTCGGGGTAAATTACCTTGTATTTGATTCCTACTCTTGTTACTCTGTCTTCTGTAACAGATTCAAAATCATATCTTTCCACATTGAGAACATTGCCGAAAACTTCGTCTTTTCGTGCCAATCCTTCCAACCAAACCTCGGCTGGCGATGCGTTGAGTGCTTCTTTGTCAAGAAGGTCTATTATTGCTTCAAATTGTTTGGCCTTCAGATAGTTGTAGAATTGTATGCCGATTTGGTCACATTGTTTTACCGAGCCGCACGACATCAATGCTATTGTTATTATCAGAAGTACTGTATAAATTGTCTTATTTAGTATTTTTTTCATTTGTTTTTACTTTTTTTGTAGATAAAAAGTCAAAGCCAAAAATAATAACTTTTTTTTATAATTACCAAACTTATTTTTTTTATTGTTCCAACTTTATATCTAATATTGATTCGTATTTCCATTTTCCGTCTTGAAAATAGTAGCCTTCAAAAGTCATGTCCGGACCGGAAAATCTTGGGTTTCCTTTGTACTCAGGAGGCGTTGTAAGATGGTCTGCTACAATTACTTTACGTCGTTTTTCGCCATTCATGTTTTTTACTGAATTTTCAAAACGTAAGCCCATCGCAGCTTTTTCTGTAAATTCAAAAATTATTCTTGTATTTTTGAAAGAATTTTCTCTTTGAAAATTTCCGCCGAAAATCGGTGTGCCGTCTTCTTGAATTATTATTTGTTCCAAAACTTTTCTGTTGATAAAAAGATCGGCGCCGTCCCAACCGCAAAGTGCATAAACCGGATATTTTTTCGAACCTACTTGGTGAATTTCGTAATAAATTGCGCCGAACCAATTGTTGGCTTGCATGTTGCTTTTTTGCGGATTTTCTTGTTTGTCAAAATCGTCTTTCAGTCTGGTTATTACGATGTTACCATTATTATTTGTTACAATAAAACCCGAATAGAGATAATTTCCGGACTGAAGTTCTACACCAAAAGTCAACACTCTGATTTCGCGGTTTTCGGAGTAGATTGAGGATACATTTTTCAGTTTGTAAAAATTGTAATCGAAAGCCGAAGGGTCTTGTAACATCGATTCCAGATTGTCGGTTGCGGCATTCAGACCAGAGATTTTTGCCGAGTCGTTGTCTGCGGTGTAGCATCGCTCAAAAATTTTTGCGACATTTTCCTGTTCGTTGTGCAGCGAGGTTGTGTCTTGCGCATTAGCTCCAAGGCATAACGCTGATAATAATATGGTTAAAATTTTTTTGTTCATGTTTTTGGTCAGTAGAGATATTTTGAGTTTGGCAAATATATAAAAAAAAGAATGCAGATTCAACTGATTCTTAGAAAAAAATCAGTCAGACCTGCATTCTTACGACACAATTTTTAGTTTGAATTATAATTATTTGATTTCTATCGATTTAGAGGTAGAAATTTTGGCATCTTTAGGAATTTGTAAACTTAAAATGCCGTTCTCGTAAGAACCCGAAATTTTGGTTCCGTCCACACCTTCCGGCAGTGTGAAACTGCGTGAGAAGCTGCTGAAGTTGTATTCGCGGCGGTAAATGTATGGTTTGTTTTTATCGCTGTGTTTTTCTTCGTTGTTTTCGTTTTTGGATTCTTTGGATACCGAAATTGTCAACACATTTTTGTCAACATTTACAGCAAAATCCGATTTTTGATAGCCCGGAGCTGCCATATCAACGGTGTAACAATCTTTCTTTTCTGTTACATTTACAGGTGGTACACCATTCATTCTGTTGCGGTCTGTGTTGAAAAAATTGTTGCCAAACCAATCCAAGTCGTTGTTGAAAAATCTTTGTAACATAATAACCTCCGATTTTAAATATTTTTGTTTTTATTGTTTTTGTTCTGTTTGTTTATCTAAATTTATTTACTCTGTTAGAGTATTATTTGATTTCGATAGATTTCTTGGTGACTTCTTCAGGGAGTTTTGGAATTGAAATTGTAAGGATTCCGTTTTCGTAGCTTCCTTGAATTTTTTCGGTGTCAACGCCTTCCGGCAATGTAAACGACCTTGAAAAACTGTTGAAACTGAATTCTTGTCTGTAGATATATTGTTCGGTTTCTTTTGTTACTTCGTTTTCATTTCCTTGATTTTCAGTGTTTTTGTCAACTGAAATTGTCAAAGTGTTGCCGTCAACGTTGGCTGCGAAGTCTGTTTTTTGGTAGCCCGGAGCTGCCATTTCAATTTCAAAACCTTCTTTGTTTTCGCTGATGTTTACCGGTGGTACGCCGTATTTTACGTTTTCATCTACATAAAACATATTGTTGTCGTAACCACAGTTGTTGAAAAATCTCTGTAACATAATAGCCTCCGTTTTTATAAAGTTTTAATATTTTTCGTTTTTAATTTTTGTTTTAATTGTTTTTTTCAAGTCTCTCGTTTTATTGAGCGGCTTGCACTTACCCAATAATCAATCTTGATGCCAATACCAAAAATGAGTTATTTTAATGACAAGATGTCAGTAAGTAGACAAAATTACACTGACAATTTGTCAAAATGGCGAAAATTTGACAGAAAATCATTAATTTTGCGGCTCAAAACGATTAGAACATTATGCAGCCAAAAGATTTAGAAAAACAGATTTTTGAGATTGATTCTGATGCCAAATTCTTTGAAATAGCGTTGGAAGTATTTGATTTTCAGCGTAAAAACAATCCTGTATATCAAAAATATTTGAAACTTCTCGGCAGGTATGATGCCAAAATTGATAGCTTGTACCAAATTCCGTTTATGCCCGTAGAATTTTTTAAACAATTTCATGTAAAAACTACAGAATATGAACCTCAGACCGTTTTTACGAGTTCGGGTACTACGGGAAATAATACAAGTCACCACTATATCAAGGATTTAGACATCTATTATAAATCTTTGGTAACCGGATTTCAACAATATTACGGTGATATTTGTCAATACAAAATTTTGGCATTGTTGCCGGCATATTTGGAGCGTACCGGAAGTTCGTTAGTCGTTATGGTTGAGAAACTTATGGAACTTTCGGGCAATGGTAACGAAGGCTTTTATCTTTATGATTTCGATTCTTTGGCACGCAAGATTGACGAGTTGATTGTAAAAAATCAAAAAATTCTTTTAATCGGAGTTACATTTGCGTTGTTGGATTATGCCGAAAAGTTTAAGAAAAATTACGGTGAACACCTTATAATAATGGAAACCGGCGGAATGAAAGGCCGTAAAAAAGAAATTACGCGGGAAGAAGTTCATCAAATTCTTACTACAAATCTCGGTGTAAGTTCCATTCATTCAGAGTATGGCATGACCGAATTGCTTTCTCAAGCATATTCCAAAGGTAGCGGAATTTACAACGAAACTTCTACCATGAAACTTTTGATTCGTGATGCCACAGATCCGTTTCAATATGTAAAACCCGGAGTATCAGGCGGTATCAACGTAATAGATTTGGCAAATATTTATTCGTGCAGTTTTATTGAAACACGTGATTTGGGTATAAAATATGCCGACAATTCTTTCAAGGTTTTAGGGCGTTTTGATAATTCAGATACACGCGGTTGCAATCTGTTGTATGTTAAATAGTTAACAAAAAAAATACAACGTGGTAATTTTTGTGGTTATCGCGTTGTATTTTTTTTTATTGGATTTTGCTTTTAACATATCTTACAACTGTTGCGGCGTCTTCGCAGCCGAATGCGTAGTTTTTACCTGATTTGGTTTGTATCAGAAATGCCTGTGAGAATTTTCTCAGTTTTACATGGATGATTCCTATATCAAAGTTGTAAAATATACCGGAATAGCCCAAGAAATTACTCTTCCATAGCTGAATGCCCCTTATTTCTTGCATTTCTATTGATTTTATTTCATTGAAATAAATTGTGGTTAGACCTTTTACACAATCCATGGCAATCGATTCGTCGGTTACAATTATTTTTAATGGGATTTCCAAAATTACGAAAAAAATCATAATATAAATGAATAATCCCAAAATGATAAGTTGATAATAATCTGTAAAAAAAAGAAATGATGCCTGTACAATAAATATTAGTATAGTTATTACAAATAATATTATTCTTGCTGTACTATAACCTAATTTTTTTTCAAAATACATGATATTTTATGATTTATAAATAATTAATTATTTTTTTTCAATTGAATCCAGTTTTTCAAATATTTGTTTCATTAAAAGTTCGTTGTAATCGGTTGAATCATATTTCTTTAGAACGAAAATGATTTCAAATTTTTGAATTATAACAGTATCTGTCATAATTTGCGGCGGAAACAAAAATCCGTTTTCTGATAGAATTATACAATTTTTATTAATCATTTCAGTTTCTTTCAACTGTTTTGAAATCAAGAAGTTACTGCCTAATTCTATCGCAACAAAGTCGTTAGGATTTGTTTTTGGAATCGAAATAAAATCTTGAGCCGTAAATAAAGTATTGTTTTTTAGAGAATTACGGTATTCGTTAATATTTTGTTCCGAAATAATCGGAATACCGTAATTATACGTCTTTTTATCAGATACTGACGGTTTTACAGACAAGTCTTTGCAAATCAAATCGTTTAAATCAACCGAAAAATATTGAGCGACTTTTACAAAAATTTCGACTTTAGGTTCAGCACGTTCTTCTTCGTAAGCACCTATAACAGCGCGATTTAAGTTGAAAATTTCGGCGAAAGCAGTCTGGCTCAAGCGGTTAGTAGTTCTAAGAAACTTAATATTTTTTCCAAAAAAAGACATCTTATTTTTTTGTTAATTAAAAAATAATGAATATATTTGACCGAACAAAATTAATAAAAAAAACAAAATCACTATGGGAATTTTTCAACGCCTTTTCAGATGGGGCAGTTCAGAAGCAAATGCCGCCATCGACAATCTGGAAGACCCTGTAAAGATGGCTGATCAAGGTATCAGAGAGTTGGAACAGGATCTTGACAAAAGTATCAAAGCATTAGCAACGGTAAAGGCAGGTGGTATAACAGCCAAAAACGAACTTGACAAGGCCAAGCAAGAAGCTGTAGATTACGAAAACAAAGCTATGATGTTTTTGAAAGCTGCAGAGCAAGGTAAAATGGATCAAGCTGAAGCCGACAAACTCGCTACTCAATGTTTGGAAAAAAAGAGCCAAAAGGCTCAACAGATTCCGGTTTTGGAATCTAACTATCAAAAATATCAAGCTCAGATTAATAAACTCGAAGTTTCAGTTAAGAATCTGAAATCTCAAATCGATAAATGGAAATCAGAGGCTAAGATGCTGAAAGCCAGAGCTAAAGTTTCTGAAGCTACTGCCAATGTAAACAAACAATTGGCGGGCATCGATTCTTCTGACACTATTAGTATGCTTGAGAGAATGAAAGAAAAAGTTGACCAACAAGAAGCTCTTGCTGAGTCTTATTTGGAAATCTCTCAGGACACCAACGAACGCGATATCGACAGCGCACTTCAGGCTATCGGCGGAAGTGTAGAAGCACAAAACGATTTGGCTGCTTTGAAGGCTAAAATGGCTCAAGCTAACGCTATTGAATCTTCTGTAGACCAAACAAAAGCTATCAGTTCGGGTGCTGTTTCTGATTTGGACGCTCTCAAACAAAAAATGGCAGACAAACAGCCTGTTTCTAATCAACAAGAAGGTCAAAGACCTATGCAACAGGCAGATCCTATGGAATAATTATTGATTTTTTTGTTTATCCCATAGTACAAAATATCCTTTTCTTCGGATTTTAATTTTGTGCTATGGGTAATTTTTTACTAATTTGCAAATGAACGCGAAAAATATATTTGTTTTACTTTTAATTTTGACCCTTTTTTCTTGTAACACAGTAAACAACGAACCATTATCGAAAAAGACAAAGTTTACTTTAACTATTAATAATTGTAAGAATCTCAACAATTTCAATAATCTTTTTGACGATATGCAACTCACTAATTTTAAGCCGGATGAGTTGTCGGTTTACAGCCTGAGTCTTGGCAAAAACACGATTACGAAAATGGAATTTGTCCCGACAAAACGTCGCGGATATTCTGATAAGTTTGCAATTATTGCTACTGCCGGCGATAAGATTTTTTCTGTAACAAACGAAAATCCCGTTATTGATTTTGGTGGTACAAATGTTGACAAAATTGATTTGATTTTTGTTAACTATCAAAAGTCAGCTCGAAAAGAATTTTACAGAGATTCAGTTCCGTTTGTAATTGAAACCGAAAACGATGTCAACACCTTGGGATTCAATTCGTTGCTGTTATATGACGGTAACAAAATAATGAACGATACCACAATCGTAAGAATTGGTAGCGAAAAACCGCAGTCAAAACTCAATAATCACATTTTTAATATTTTTAAAAACAAACTCGACGGCGAACTTGTTGGCAAAAAAGTTTGTTACAAAACCTCGGAAACAAAGACTTCCGGAAAAATTTTTGAAGACGGAACTATTTCGTTACTTGTTGATAATAAGAAATTTATCCACGGTTTGATAAAAGAAAATTCCGATGGTAAATTCTATATTGAAATTGATAAAAATATCGGTTTCAAAATACCGGAAAATCAAAATGCCGATATGTATATCAACAACAAAATTTTGGAAGTGCCGTCTTTGGATTTGAAACTCACTTTTGAAGCTTCTGACATGGATTTTCTTAATCTCAAGACTTTCAGCGATTTGTTTTTCTTTGACATCAGATATGCAACAGATAATAATTTTACAAAAATAAAACTTTACGACGAGCCGATTTGTTATCTTCGTTACGCGGTAGCAAGAGATTTGATGGAAGCTGCAAAAGTTTTTATTTCAATGGGTTACAAAATCAAGATGTTCGACGGTTATCGTCCGTACCGTTTCCAGGGAATCATGTGGAATGTTTGTCCGAATCCTAATTTCCTCACCAATCCGTTGAAAGGCAGCAATCATAACCGTGGTGTGGCTGTGGATCTTACGATTTGTACTCCGGATGGTAATAATCTTGACATGGGAACTGATTTTGATCATGAAGGTTTTGCGGCATATACCACAAATACGGATTTGCCGGAACAGGTTTTGAAAAACAGATTGATTCTCAGTGACAATCTCAACAGATTCGGATTTTCAAAAATCAGAACTGAATGGTGGCATTTTTCTGACAGAAATTATATTTCGGCTTCGTCGATTTGTGATTTTATTCCGAAAGAATATATTGAATTTTAATTAAAAAAATATATAGAGAATGACTTTTTACGAAATATCACAAAATCTTGACAATCAGTATAAAACATGGTCACGAGACAAAAAAGCTTGGGTTGTGATCGGTGTTGTAATGCTTGCAGTTTTGCTTTTGGTAAGTATTGGCGGTTTGATTTATGTTACTTATCAAAAAAACAAAGCTATAAGTGAATACGAGCAACTTTTGCATTTGTCGAAACAGAATTATTATTTGCAAACAATTGAAAATCAAAACCTTTCCAAAAAACTTCAGGATATGTCGTTGCGTTTGGCTGAATTAAAAAACAATACGATAGAGCTTGAACGGATGTTTAGAGAACTTTCGGAAGAGAAAGTTAGCCTTGAAGAAATTCGTTCTCAAATGGAACTTGGTCTCAAGAATACACGTTATCAGCTTGATAAGATGCAAAGTTCTGTAACCTATTTGATTGACCAGCGTAAAAAGACTGTAATTAAAACCGAAGATGAAATTATTTATGAAAAAACTGATACTCACGGCAAGTAAGATGTTATGTTTCTGTAAGTTAGTTAATCAATTAAATAGCAAATAAGCATGAAAAAAATATTGATATTGTTTTGTTTGACATCATTATCTTTAATCTGTAGTTCGCAACAATTTGTCCGCTCCGGCAGACTTGCCCAAGACCTTGTGCCAAACGGTTGGGGTTATGAGAAGGTTGTTGGCGAATTGAATAAGGATAAATATGCTGATTTAGTGTTAATTGCGACTCCGAGTTATGACGAAGGAATTGTAGTAACCGACAATGGAGTTTACAATTTTAATGCGCCGGTGGTTGCCGTTTATTTTGGCAGGGAAGACGGCGTTTATACTCTTTTTAAGCAATACAACAATATTTTGGCTCATACTGATAATGATACATGTTTGGTGGAAACTTCGGTGACTATCAATGAGAAACGTGTTTTGAGATTCGGATTTTCGCTTTCATGTTCGTCAAGCGAAGAATTTTCGAGGTCAGCAGGTTATCTTTTTCGTTGGGAATCGGGTGATTTGTTTTTGATAGGCGAGGGGTCTGATGTAAAATCCAATGTTACGGGCAAAGGTACAAAGTCAACAATAAATTATAATACTCATAAAAAAGAGTTGATTTTGTACGATAATCAAGGCGAAGTTTGTGATCCTCAATGGTATGACCTTCCAAAAGAACCGAAGAAACCGCTTGGAAGTTTCAAGATGTTTGAAAGGTAATTCCCGTTTCGTTTGGGCGTTACTTAGTTACGAAAAGATGTTAGAAAAAGATGTAAATAATAAAAAAGGTGTTCCGAAAAAATCGAAACACCTTTTTTGTTTTTTAAGATATGAGGAAATTGTTGTTCATTGCACCATTTCCAATGCGGTTTTCATCTGTGAATATGTGAATTGCCCCGGTGCAGTTGCGTTGCCATAGTCTGAAGCTACGTATGTAAATTCTGCACCGCATTTCAAACTTGCGAGTCGTGTAATTTTGCCGAGACTTCCCATGCCGAAAACTACGATATTTTTGTGTTTATTGTACATCGAAAGTATTGTAGCGTTGTCGTCAACAGAATTTACCTGACATGCTATTTTTACTATATCAGCGTGATTTTCAAAGCATTGGTCGATAATTTCCGTAAGACTTTCGGCTGACGGCGTTTCTTTGAAATTGTGATAAGAAACTATCAGTTTGCAGTTGGTACCTTGGCAAGCATTCTTGATTCTCTGAGCTTTTTCGATTCCGCGTTCTATCTCGATGTCGATATATTTTGCACCGGATTTAGCCGCAGTTTCGAGGTATTGCATCGAAGTTTCTTCGTCGAAAACACCGGGACGGCATGTTACAATGAAATCAATATTTTTGTCGGCAAGCAGCTGTTTCAGTTCGTCTATTGACGGTTTTACAAGGTCGATTCTTAGTTCAGCGTGCTTGTTTCCGTTTAGTTGTTTCATTGCTTGGTCAACTCCCGGAGCCGACAAACAGATGTATAACATATTTTTCTCTAATTACTTGGTTTCGTTGTTTTTACCGTTTATTACATCTACTTGGATATTGATAGATGCTTGATGAATTGCAGTAAAAATCTTGGTAATCAGTTCCTTATCGAGATTTTTCTCCGCACCTTTTTCAACATATTTATTGAGAATAGCATCCCAACGCGACGGCTGGAGAACAGTCATGTTGTTAGCCTTTTTGTATTCACCGATTTTTTGAGAAATACCCATTCTTTTCTGAAGTGTATCGAGAAGTTCAGCGTCAATCTGGTCGATTTTGTAACGCAATTCATTGAGTGATTCCATAGAAATACCATCAGGATTAACTTTTCTAACTACCAATTGATCAACCATTTTCATCAAATCGTTAGGAGTGAGTTGCTGTTTAGCATCGCTCCAAGCTTCGTCGGGATTGCGGTGAGATTCAATCATAAGACCGTCAACATTAAGGTCGAGAGCTTTTTGAGAGATTTCAAACAAGTATTCTCTTTTTCCGGCGATGTGAGAAGGGTCGCAAATCAAAGGAAGGTCCGGACGGCGGCGTCTTATTTCGATTGGAACTTGCCAAATAGGAGCGTTTCTGTAAAGAATTTTTTCGTAAGACGAGAAACCTCTGTGGATAAGTCCGATTTGAGTAAGACCGGCAGCTTCAAGTCTTTCGATAGCACCAAGCCAAAGTTCAACATCAGGATTAACCGGATTTTTTACGAAAACCGGAATATTGCAACCCCTCAAACTGTCAGCGATTTCCTGCATTGCAAACGGGTTGGCTGTTGTACGTGCACCAATCCAAAGGATGTCAATACCGGCTTTTATTGCGTCCCAAACGTGTTTTACGTTGGCAACTTCGGTAGAGATAAGCATACCGGTTTCTTTTTTTACTTCGCGCATCCATTCCAAACCTACAGCACCTACGCCTTCAAAATTTCCCGGTCTTGTACGAGGTTTCCAAATGCCGGCACGAAATACTTTTATACCGTTTTTGGCAAGTTGACGGGCTGTATCAATTGTTTGTTCTTCGGTTTCTGCTGAACACGGACCTGCAATAATCCATGGTTTTTGTCCGAATATTTCGTCGAAATCTTTCATTTTATATTGTGTTTATTTGTTAAGTACTTTTTTGATTTTGTTTGCGTTGAAAATATAATTGTCGATACCTACAGTGTCTTCGTTTTCCAAAAGACGTTTGAAATCTTGAAGCTTTTCAATATAAGTATTCAGTACCGTAAGAATATTTTCCTTGTTGTTTTCAAAAATCGGAACCCACATCTCGGCATTACTTTTTGCAAGACGAACTGTACTTGAAAAACCGCCTGATGCAAGGTTGAAAATATTTTTCTCGTTTTTCTCTTTTTCCAACACTGTGAGTGCCAATGCAAAAGAGCTGATATGAGAGATATGTGATACGTATGCTACATGTACATCGTGATTTACAGAATTGAAAAACATCGGGTTCATGTTGAGTACCGAAAACATCTTTCTTACCTCTTGAACGGCTTTTTCGTCGGAATCCTCGGTGTCGCACATGATAACTGCTTTACCGTCAAACATGCCGGAAATCGCAGACCACGGACCTGAATTTTCTGTGCCTGCCATCGGGTGACATGCCACAAATCTTTTTCTGTTGCTGTGATATTTTACTCGTTCACAGATAGTTGCTTTGGTAGAACAGATATCAATTACAATTTGGTTTTCGTTGATTTTTTCCAAAACTTGCGGTAAAATTTTCAGAGCCGCACCAACAGGAACTGCTACAATAATTATATCTCCGTTTTTGATAACTTCATCCATAGTCATCTCTTCGTCAATAAGACCGACTTGTTTTGCATAACCTTGGTTTACAGGACTTTTGTCGTAACCGAAAATTCTGTCAGCAAAATGGCGTTTTCTTAAATCCAATGCCATAGAGCCGCCTATAAGTCCCAAACCTATTATCGATAATTTCATTTTGTTTGTTGTTTTCTTTATATTGTTTAATCCAATCTGTTTAAAGCTTTAGTCATCAAATCTTCGGGACTGCAAAGCGACAAGCGGATGTATTGATCACCGTTTTTACCGAATATGAATCCCGGTGTTAAGAAAATGGATTTTTCATAAAGCAGATAATCAGCACATTCGTTACCGTCCTTGAAACGTTCCGGCACTCTTGCCCAAAGGAATAATCCGGCTGTATCGTGATTGTAATTTTTGCAACCTAATTTGTCAAGGAACGCAAAACCGATTTTTCTGCGGCGTTCGTATGTTTCGTTTATCGATTTGTACCAATCGTCACCCGCATTTAGAGCCGTAATTGCGCCTTCCATTATCGGTTTGTACATGCCGTTGTCGTAATTTGATTTTACACGTAAGATACAGTCAATCACATCTTTGTTGGCAAAAGCTGCACCCATACGCATTCCCGGCAGATTGCTTGCTTTGGATAATGAATTTAGTTCAACACAAACATCCAACGCATCAGGATTTTGCAACAAACTGTTAGCTTTTTGAGTGAGAATCAAGCTGTAAGGATTGTCGTTAACAAGAATAAATTTCTTTTTGCGGGCAAGGCTTATAAGTTTTTCAAACAAACCCGGTTTAGCTTGCTGAGCGGTCGGCATGCCGGGATAAGTAGTCCACATCACTTTGGTTTTGTCGTCGATAAGCGATTCCAATTCGTTGAAATCCGGTTGCCAATCGTTTTCTTCTTTGAGGTTGTAATATTTGATATTAGCACCCACGAGTTTTGCAGCGGCGGTGTATGCCGGATATCCGGGATCCGGAATTAAAACAGTGTCGCCGGGATTTACAAAAGCCATGTGAATCAACAAAATGCCTTCTTTACTACCCATAAGAGGCAGAATTTCGGAAGCAGGGTTTACCTCAACGTGGTATATTCTTTTGTACCAATTTGCAAAAGCCTCTCTCAATTCGGGCAAGCCACGATAACCTTGATATGCGTTGCTGAACGGTTTGTAAAGGGCTTCTGAAATAGATTTGTGAACTTCAGGCAAAGGTTGCAAGTCAGGGCAGCCTATGCCAAGATGTATGATGTCAGCTCCTTTTTTTTCGAGCTCGGCAATTTCGCTTCTTTTTTTTGAGAAGTAATATTCCTCAACTTTTGCAATACGTTGTGCAGGTTCTACTACCATTTTTTTATTGTGTTATTTTGATTATTGATTATGTATTTTACTCCATGATTGCTCGCCTTCCATGTATTCGCCGAGGATATGAATTTCTTTCAACAACGGTCTGATGGCGGTAAGCATATTTTGATAGCGGTTTTTGTCGTTGAACTTCACGTCGATATAAAACATGTAGTTGAGCGGCTGACCTATAATCGGCAACGATTCAATTTTTGTAAGATCGATACCGTAATACGAAATCATGCTGAGAATCTGAGCCAGACTTCCGAGCTGATTCGATAAAATGATGTTTAACGAAGCCTTGTTGTATTCGTCGGGACCGCATTCGCTGCCGCGCTGAATTACAAAAAAGCGGGTATAATTTTTCTTGTTTGTTTCAATACCCTCGGCAACGATATTCAGACCGTAAAGTCCGGCAGCAAGTTCGCCTCCTATCGCTCCGACATTTTCCAATTGACCTTCCGATACTTCTCTGAGAGCCAACGCTGTATCCGAACATTCCACCAATTTGATATTCGGGTATTTTCTGAAAAACTGTCGGGTCTGATTGATAGCCATGTAGTGACTTCTTACCTCAGTGATGTCGTTGATGGAAACGCCGGGCAAGGCTGCAAGATTCTGTTTGATACGGATAAAAATTTCACCGCAGATTTTTACATCTTTTTGTCTGAGCAGATTCAGATTAGAATGTATAGTGCCGGCAATAGTATTTTCGATTGCAAACATGCCGTAATCGCTTTCAAAATCAGTAACACTGTCCAAAACTTCCTCAAATGTCATCTTTTCTACGATGTCGATATCCTTTCCGGAAAAAAATTCCCGAGCTGCTTCTTCGTGGAATGCTCCGCGAACACCTTGTATAGCTATTTTCATCTTTTTGTGTAAAAAATAAAAAAGCCTCAACCTTGTGAAAGGGTGAGGCTCAAATTACTTTATTTTAAATTTTTATGTTCAACTAACTACAAAGTATTATCGCCTCACTTTATTGCTAAAGTAAAAATAAAAGGCAAAATAATATGATTTGTTCATTGTAGTCATTATATGTTCTGTTTTTGTTTATCTTTATGCCGCAAAGTTAAAATCTTATTCTAATAAAATAAAATTTTTTGTGTTAATTTTTTTGTGTATTTTTTATTTACCTTAGTCAAGATATTGCTATTCAGGATATAACAGCGTGAAAATGTTAAATATTAAATTTTTTAAGCCGTAAAAATTTTCAGTAAAAACGGTATAAATATTTAGAATTGTAAATCTTTTTACATGTTAAAATATTTCGTTACACATTTTATTTTCTTACAAAAATCAGATAAAATTGTATAATATTTGCTTGATAATCCTTAATTTTGCAATAAAGTTCAAAAATTATTCTTATTTGATAAGAAATTTTATGATTGAAGTTAACCTCATAAAGCGTTGAAACTCAGTTATTATTATAAGATTTGAAAAGTATTGCAACCGGAAAGCACTTTTTTTAGAAGTGTTTTTTTTCTGATATTTATGATTTAGATTAATGAGATTTTGGCTCAACATATTATTAGTAGCACTTTTTAATAATATCCTGATATCTAAAGTGTCGGGACAGGATAATTCGCCCTTGTTTTATACAGTTGACGAGCAAGACGGTTTGGTTTCCGATCTTATCAATTGTATAGAAGTGGACGATTTCGGATATCTTTGGATAGGTTCACAATCAGGGCTTTGCAGATACGATGGTCAGGGTTTTACAATAATGTCGGCTTCCGGCGAGAATACCACAAATATCGTTTCCGGAAATTCTATTGCCGATATTGAGCAGGATTTAGAGCATCGAATTTGGATTGCCACCGAAAAAGGTGTATCTTTTTATAACTTGATCAACGGTGAATTTACATACGTGCCAAAGCTTACAACTAGTGACAACAAAAAGCATTACAGTTATCAGGCTGACAAAATTATAATCTCAAAACATGGTAAAGTTTATTTCTATTCTACATATAATCAGGTTCATGTATTTCGCGAATCGGATAGTACATTTGTGCCGATTTTTCCCGAATTTTTTAGTAAACATCCTATCCGTTATGCGCATCTCGACCATAATGATAATTTTTGGTGCATCTCAGAGCAGGAACATGTTATATACAAATTAACATCTCAAGGCGATGTACTTAGAACTATAGAATGTGATAAGTATGATATACCAAATCCGACAAAAGGAAATTACACATTTTTGGATAACGACAACGGGGATATTTTTTTCGGCGGCGACAACGGAATGGTAATTTACGACCAGAGAACCAATAAGTTTAAACAGCTTGACGCTGTAAATATTGATATTTTTCCGTCAAAAGAAATGCGATGTTTTTACAAAGACAGTCGCGGATTGATTTGGATCGGTACCAATGCCAAACACTTATTTAAATATGATCCGGCAACAAAAAAGCTTACAAAAATTGTCTGTTCAGTAAATCATTCGCCTTACCGACTTAATTCTCCAACCGTAATTGATATTTTGGAAGATAATCGCGGATTGTTGTGGTTCGCAACATGGAAAGGATTGTCGCTCACAGAGATACATCCGTCGAAAAAGTTTCATAACATCTCAAGCGAAGAGTTGGAAATTTTGCCGGCACGAAATTATATCAGCTCTTTTGATTCTTACGATGATTTGATAGCAATCGGCAGCGATGGCGGCGGTGTAACTCTTTGGAAGAAAGGAAGTCCGGCGATGACTGATGTTTTTGACCCCGCAGAGCGCAAAGATACAAAAATGCAAAGTGCCTCAACATTGGCTCTTTGTTACGACAAAGACGGATATTTGTATACAGGAGGTTACAACCGAGGCGTTACAAGAATACATCCAAATCGTAAAGATGTTGATTTATACAAAGTTGACCCAAATAATCCGACTGCCATGCACAACGATTTTACTGTATCAATAATGTGTACGCCCGACAACAAAATTTGGGTTCTCACCAATGGCGACGGTCTTTACGAACTTGTTGACAAAAACAAAGGAATTTTCAAATCTCACAAGGTTGACAAAAACGGCAAACCCATGGTTGGAATTTACGGTACTACACTTGCTAATTACGACAGCAAAATATTGATAGGCACGTATTTAGGTGTTACAGTTTACGATACAATCAACAATACATTTGATAATTATGTTTGTGATTTGGAAGATACAACATCGCTGAGTCATGATTGGATTTCGCAAATATTTGTAGATTCCAAAAAACGTATTTGGATTGGTACAAGTTTCGGTCTCAATGAGTTTGATATCAATACCGGAAAATTTCATCAATACGGACGGAAAGACGGATTTGTAAGCGAAGTAATAAAAGGTATTCTCGAAGACAAAGAAACCGGAAATTTGTGGATTTCTACTTCCAAAGGTATTTCCAAGTTTTCGACAGAAACTCGCAAAGTTTTAAGAACTTATCTTGCCTCAGACGGTTTGTTGTCCGAAAATTTTTCGATGCGTGCTTCTCATTGCGATAACGAAGGTACGATGTTTTTCGGAGTTGCAAACGGTTTTATATATTTCAATCCGTCGGAAATTCGCGATGATATCAAATTGCCGATGCCGATGATTACCGGATTGATGATAAATTATTCCAAAGTAACGCCGCGGGATAACAATTCGCCGTTGAGCAAATCTACCGAAGCTACCAACAAAATAGAACTTGATGCCAATCAAAGTACATTTACAATAGAATTTGCATCGCTTAACTTTTTGAACGAAGGCGGCAACAGATATTCTTATTGTTTGTCGGGTTACAACGAAAATTGGGTGGATATTGGTACACGTCACGAAATTACATTTACCAATCTTGATCCCGGATATTATCTTTTCAAAGTAAAATGTCAGAATGCTGACGGAAGCGTTTCTGCTGAGCGTCCTTTGGAAATTATAATCCATCCGCCGTTTTACAGAACTTGGTGGTTTATAATGCTTTATGTGGTTTTTACAATTGGATTTGTGATCTTGATTTACTATATGAGAACTCGCAGCATAATTTCCAATCAGCGAAAATTGGAAGAAACTGTAAAAGCCCGCACTCAAGATTTGCTTTTGGCTAACCGCGAACTTGAATCTCAGAAGGAAGAGATGATGCGTCAAAGTTTGGAAATCAGTCAACAGCGTGACGAACTTGTAAGTAAAAATCAAGAACTTGAACTCAATAGGGTAGAGATTACAAAAAATAATCAGGAAATTAGAAAATCGTTCAAGAATATTCTGGTACTCAACGATATATCGCGACAAATTACTTCGTCGTTTGATATCGGAAATATCATAATTACGGCGTACAATCATGTGACACAAATTGTAAAAGCTGATTTCTTTTCGGTTGGAACTTATATCAAATCAATATATTCTTTGGAGTTCAATTACATCTTTGTGGAAGGCAAACCTGTGCCGAAAACCAAAATTTCGTGTCAAGAATTGTTGTCCGCAGAAGTTGGATGTTACAATTCCAATACAGATTATTTGTTGAAAGGTTTGGCATGCGAAAAGTCGTTTTTCCGTGACAGAAAAGGTAAAGCATTCGGTACGATGTGTATACTTCCGTTGCGAGAGGGCGATGTTGCAAACGGTGTATTTGTTGTGGGAAGTTCGGTGGAAAACGATTACAGTAAAACCGATATTGCAAACCTCAGAATGATAAGTTCTTACGTAAGCATTGCAATTGATAAAGCCCGCGATTATCATCAAATAAGTCAAAAAAATAATGCCATAAACGGTTCAATACGATATGCCAAAACCATTCAAGATGCGATTTTGGTTCGTGAAGAAACTATCAATAGATATTTTCAGGGCATGGTGATTTTCAGACCGAAAGATATTGTGAGCGGCGATTTTTATTGGTTTAATCAGATAGGATCCAATCCCGACAAGCCCGAAAAGATTTTTGCTGCGGTTGTGGATTGTACGGGACACGGTGTTCCGGGTGCATTTATGTCGTTGATTAGTAATACATTGCTTAATGATATCATAATCAGAGGCGGAGTTTACGAAACCGACCAGATTCTCAAACAGTTGGATATTGAAATTGTGGAGGCTCTCAATCAGAACAACAACGACAACAATGACGGTTTGGATATGTCAATTTGCCGTTTTGACTTTAATTCTGAAGGCAAAATTTATCGTGCGGCATATTCCGGTGCAAAAAATTCGCTTTATCATTACCGTAAAGGTGCTGAGGCTTTTGAAACTTTGTCGGCTGACAGAATTTCGATTGGCGGCGGACATTGCGATTTCGAGAAAAAGTTCACTTCGGAAATAATTGATGTAAATCCCGGAGATATTTTTGTGTTGAGTAGCGACGGAATTTTGGATCAGAATAATATGTTGCGCAAACGTTTTGGCAGAGTGCGTTTTGTAAATACACTTACACAATGTAAAGATAAAGAGATGTCGTTGATAAAATCTACTATCGAAAGCGAACTTGATAAGTTTATGGCAGGCGAGGAGCAGCGTGACGATATTTCTGTTATGGGATTAAGAATTATTTAATACAAAAATTTTATCATAAAAATTTTTTGTGTTAACTTGTTATCATAATATAAATTGAAACTTCGTGAATAAAATGTACAAAAAAAAATTTGTTGTAAATAATTTTTTTCTGTAATTTTAGCGCGATAAATTAAATTGTAAAAAACTATGTTTTTGATAGCAGATTGTGGTTCAACAAAATGTGATTGGGCGGTCTCAGACGGTACCAATGTTACTTTTTTTCAGGGAATTGGTTTCAATCCTATTCACTCGAGTGAAGAGGCAATTTTGACTGCCATCAAGAATGCTATCATCGATAACAAGGTGGATGCCAAGACAATAGATGATATCTATTTTTACGGTGCCGGCTGTATTGACGGTATTGGCAGCGAGCGTATCAACGGCAATCTCAGATATTTCTTTCCAAAATCAGAAATTCATACATTTGACGACCTTACCGGTGCAGGGCGTGCCATTTTCAAGACAGATTCGGGTGTGGCTTGTATTCTTGGTACAGGTTGTAATTCAGGAGTTTATCAAAATTCTGAAATTGTGGATTCTATTCCTCCGATGGGTTATATCATTGGTGATGAGGGCAGTGGCGCAAGTATCGGCAGACGTCTTGTAAATGCAATTTATAAGAAAGAACTTCCGGAATTTTATCGTAATCTTTTCGAGAAAGAATGTATGTTGAATTATGAAGATGTGATTTCCGGAGTTTATCATAGCGAATCGTCAGCTCAGTTTTTGGCAAGTCTTGTGCCTTTTGTGCATGATCATATTGGCGATCAGATTTTTAGAAATTTGGTATTCTGTGAATTTGATTTGTTTTTCAATCGTAATGTAATCAGACTGAGTCGTCCGAAGAGCTATACAGCCGGATTTGTAGGTTCTATAGCAACGTATTTTTCTGACGTTCTGAAAGATGCAGCCCGTTTTCATGGCATTACAATTTCTTCAATTATTCAGCGTCCGATACAACGTTTGGCTGAATATCATAATGAGATGTTGTTTGCAAATCCAAAATAGAACAAATTAGTTGTAGATTTTTTTAGCTAAAAAGAAGTGTAATGGAGGGAGTTCTTTGTACTATATTTCAATTTATTTTTATTTATATTCTTTTTATACAAGGTTACAATCATGAACATGTAGATGATAAGAGCGATGGAGTAAAACGCAGAGGCCGTTGGGTAGATGGACATTATACTTTTGATGAAGACGAGATAGAAAATAGTCAATCAAATAATTCAAATTCACAATCCAATTTTAAAGGTTACAATAATAATTTCGGTTATAAACAATCTGCTACAAACAACAATTCATCGCAACGTCCCGGAGTTGGCAAATATATAAATGTACAATCTGCAAATATCGGTAACGGTATACTTGTAGACGGAAAAGAATTTTTGGTGACAGGATATTACCGCACTATCGACAAGGCAAAGGTATTTTATCTCAATAGGGTTTCCGACGGTAAAGAATATATTTTGGACGGAAATTTCTTGTTTTTGAAAATAACTCATGAACAGTTTACTCCTACAAATATTCAGTATTCCAAAATGGATGTTAGAACCACGAGTTCAGAAGGAATACCGTGGCTTTGGAGAAACGATTCTATTTGTCGTTTTGAATTTTGTGATGTTCACGAAAACAATATGCTTGTAACATGGCGAATAGAAGTAATGGGCACAAAAGTTTGGTATTATGTTGGAGGTGAGGGGCGTGAAGTTTTTGCTTTTACATATACTAAACCGTTGGCAGAAAACCGTTATCGACATAGTAAAGTAAATCCGTTGAGATATATCGATTTCAACGAAAATGATTTTTTCAGAATAAAAAGCAAATATTACGAAATCAAACATATTGATATCGAAGTTGACCAAGCGTTTGATATTCGTCAAACAATAAAACTTGAGAATTTGAAATATTACGGTTCGTTATTTAATACGACCTACGCTTTTGAGGAATATACAATGCAGATACTTAGAGGCAGTATTATTTTGATTTCAGAAAAATACGGATCTCAGTTGGTAAACGAAAAAGATATTTTTGTAGTAAAAGATTATCATTGGGAGAAAACTCAAACGCAGCAGTTTTTCGAAAATATCGCGTATATTGCGCCTTATGCTTTGATTTACAGTATTTTGATACCATTTTTTTGTTGGGAAATCAAAAGTTTGAATTACGGAATTTTGTTCGTATGGTTTCATCGTGTGAATTATGCGGTAGCGATTGGTTTTGAGATAGTTGTGATATTGTTGATGCCATTGATTATAGAAAAAATCGGACCTTATTTTGTAAGTATTTTTTCGGATATCAAAAATCGTCCGAAAGATTCTTATCAGCAATATTTGTGGGAAAAAAAGAAAGAGAAAAAGGCAAAAAATGGCTTTTTTATCAAGAAGATGCACGATTATTTGTTCAAGAAAATATATCGTCATTTCCCAAAATTGTGACAAATTAGAGAAATTCTTACTGAATTTTTTTTGAAGTTTCAAACAAAAATTATTTCTTTGTACTTCCTTTTTTATCCAAATGCACTATGATATACAATATTTCACAATATATCGATGCGCAGCGGGTGAATGCAGGAGATATCGTATTTGTGGACGGTATGGAATTCGTTGTAGTCGGATATTACAGACAGTTGAACAATGGTAAAGTTCTGAAAATGAAAACAGTATCCAACGGACAAGAATATTGTTTGGACGGTAAAATACTGTTTAAGAAAATTAATTGCAACGAATTTTGTCCATATTCCAAAGCTCCAATAGAAATTACACGTTTTGTAAGTTCGTCGGCGTTTGTACGAGGAATTGGTAAAAACGATTATGTATTTCTTACAGAGTATCAGGATTATGATACAGATAGCAACCCTATTTTGTGGCGTATCGAGACAACTGGCATTTATTCAAACTATTACAAAGGTCGTAATGCTGATGATATTACGGCTTTTAGATCCGCTGTGCCCGAAATTCAGCAGCCTTCGGTACAGTGTAGTGATTTTGCACCTATCAGCGAGATGTCGTTTCATTCCGGAGATTTTCTGTATGTAGATGGTAAGTATTTGGCTGTTAATAATATAGAAATAGAAGTAGATGAAAAATATCAAGTGAATCAAATTGTTTCGCTCGAGGAATTGGTTTATACCGGATTTCCTATTTGTCCAAAACATCATTTCAATTATTACAAACTTGATATCAACAAAAACTCGTTTACATTTATTGGTGACAACAAGTTACAAAAAAATAGTTCAGAAATATATGTACTTAAAAATTTTAGGCGCAAACGTACTATTTTCAACAACTTTTACAGATGTGTTTCAAAACTGATTCCGATTCCGAGTTTAAAAATGAAAATGCGGTCTTGGATAATTCGTACTTTCCCGGAATGATGAAGTATAAATTTTGATTTTTTTCGTACTATTTGGTAAAAGACTTTGTTGTATTGGGTTCTGAATTTAAAATAAATCATTAACTTTGTGCGGTAATTTTTTATTTATAAACTTTTATAACAAAATAAACAACCAGATATATGAAAAACGAACTTATCTTCACAGTGCTGGGAATAGCTGCGTTTGCAAATCTGTCAATTGCGCAGAATTCCGGTACAAGTGCGTTGCCGATACCTGAGGGCTACAAAGTGGTTTCCTCAAATATATCAGGCAACGGACAAACTGCGATTGTCGGTATTCAGAAAGATGCCGAGTTGAAGTATTTGTCTTTCAAGAAACAAAATGGTACATTTGGTGCTGCTTCAGAAAACAATCCTCTTAATCAGTTGATTGGTGAAGGCGTAATACCTCTCAATCCGTCGCAATCAAACGACGGTTCCGAAATTTATTTCGCTGCCAACAACAACGGTAACACTGATATTTTTGTAATTACAAAGAAAAAAGGTCAGTGGAGCAATCATGTTTCTCTTGGTGACAGTATCAATTCACCGGAGAACGAACAGTATCCGGCAATCAGTCCCGACGGCAATACGATTTATTTTACGAGGTTGAGTACCAAGGCGATAGACAAACGTTGCGGTGTGATATTCACTTCTCACAGAAATCCGGGCGGGGTCTGGAACAAAGCAGTAGACGTGCCGGAGCCGGTAACTTTGGGTTGCGATGCTGCTCCTTATGTTTGTCCCGACAACAAAACCATCTATTTTTCTTCAATTCGTGAGGGTCAAGGCAAAGGCGGTTTTGACATCTATTATACTCAACGTGTTGACGACAAGATGTGGATTATTCCTATTCCTATGGACACTGTAAATTTGCAGGGTGACGATTTTTCTCCGACTTTTGATTATGAATCCAAAAAGATGTATTTGGTACAACAAGATGTCAAGAAAAAGTCAAATTACAATTTGTACAGTGCAAATTTACCGGGAAATTTCATGCATCAACCCGTAGCAAGATTTTACGGCAAAGTGCTTGATAAAGCCAACAACAGACCGATGGCGTCTTCTATTACTGTAACAGACGTATTCAGTTCCAATGTGTTGAGCATTTTCAAGACCGATGATATTACCGGTGATTACGATTTCTTTTTGAACGGTTATAACGGGATGTTTCTTGATTACACATCTCCTAACTATTCTCACTATATCGAGGAAATTACTCCCGACGGCAAAGAACATAAGCAAAACAATACAATTTTCCCGAAAGTAGAACTTACATTAAATGTATTCGACTCTGATATGTATGAGGCACTTAGCTCTGATATCAGTATCACTGCTGACGGTAAAAAGCAGAATATCAAGATAGAAGAGTTTGCCAAGGGGCGTTACAAAATGGATTTGCCGATTGGTAAAAATTATACGTTAAAAGTTACAAAAGACCGTTACGATGATTTTGTATTTGATTTCAACCTCGATCAAGTTGTAATTTTTGATTCATTTGAGCGTGATGCCGAGCTTAAGTCAAACAAATCTCGAATTATTGTAAAGGTAAGAGGATTGGAGCCCGGAGCTACTACCGACGTTACAATTTCCAATCTTTCTACGGCTACACGTTTTAGTACCACGCTTACAACTGATGCCAACGGACAGTGCGAACTTCTTGCCCGTAAAGGAGATACTTATAGCATTGACATCATGAAAAAGGGTTACACGATGTTCAATCAAGAAGTAAAAATTGAGCAAAACGGTGGCAAAGACGATTACGAAGTAATTGCTGAAATTGCAAAACTTCAGGAAAATGTTAAAATTACAATTCCTAATATCAATTTCGAGACCAACAGTTCCGTTTTGGATCCGTCGTCATACGAAAATCTCAACAAAGTTGTATCCTTGTTGAAATTGAATCCGGATATCAAAATAGAGCTGTCTGCACATACCGACGACAAAGGTACGGATGCTTACAATATGAAACTTTCGCAGCAAAGAGCCGCATCTGTAGTTTCTTTCATTACTAACAAAGGTATCGACAAAACCAGAATTGTATCAAAAGGTTACGGTGAATCACAGCCTTTGGTGCCGAATACCGATGACAACAACAGAGCACTCAACAGAAGAGTGGAACTCAAAATTTTAGGAACAGTAAGCAACCAATAAATTTCGATTATTATGAAAAAGATATTTCTACTTATATTTGTAACTGCGATATGCGCCAATGCTTTCGGTCAGCGCAAACTTAGATACAAGGATATTTACGATGCTTTCGGTAAAGAACCTGTAGAACATTCGGCGTTGAAACTTGCTGAATTTCAAAAAAGTAATCCCGATTTTGCGAATACTTATCTCCAACTTGGTATTATTTCGTGGAATTGGCTTCAGCTCGAAGACCCGTTTTTGAATTATCAGTATGTTTCAAAATTGGTTTATGACACAAAATTGTATTTGGGACTTGCCAAAAACAAAATCGGTCTCGACGACAAGGAGGTTAAGAAAAACAAAGCTTATTACGCAAATCTCAATATTAAAAGTTTTGAAAGTCTTGACCAACAGGATGTTGTCAATTATATCGACAAACTTATCGACAAGGCTAACGAGTATGATAAAAATGTTACAAAGATTATTACAAATTACAATACTACTGTTGACAAATACAATCTTTGTATCGAAATTTACAAATCGGTTTTGGCACGTCAAAACAGTTACAAAAACTTGTTGATAATGAGTTCTCCTGATTTGAGAAAGCAGATGACAGAACTTTCGCAAAATTTTGATTCTGTGATTTATTATTTCAACGAGTTTAAATCTGCGTTGAGAAATTATCCGATTAAAAATTACAATCAAACCACCAAAATCAAGAGAATTTCAACTTACCGTCTTGAAGGTTTAACCTCAAGCAATTTTCTCAATCAAGAAATTCCGCTTTGGGATTATCATACTTGGGTTTCTGAAGCTTTTGCGATTATGGATGCTGACATCAATACCATAAAATCAAAAACCGAAACAGAAATCAAAGCCTTGAGAGCAAGAGTTGCCGAGTTGGTTAAAAATAATGCCGAAACTGATAGTATTCAGGAAGTTGTAGCACCAAACCGTTTGGTAAATCTTACTGAAAAATACGATTATGAATCGTTGCTTACATCTTGTATGAAATACGAAGTTGCAAAAGCAAACCTCCAGATTGCATCGTTGCGAGGCTCCAACCACGTGGAAAAATCTGAATCTTTCAACGAAGGTATCAATCAAAAAGCCAATTACTTTTATGATTTGAAATTGTTGGCTGATGTTGCTAAATCAAATCTCAACGTATTGAAATCCGGAATTACTGAAAAGAATGTTACAAAACACGACGCTTTTGTTACAAGTCTTTACAATGGAAAGCAGAAATTTATGGGTTCGTATGTTGCTGATCAGTTGAAAGATATCGACGAAATTCAACGTAAAAATTTTGTGAATTTTCAAAGTTATGTTGTAGAGCAAATCAATCCGGCAGAAAATGTTTTGGAATTTCAGAAAAAGAAAATTGATGTAAAACCTTCCCAAAAAGCATTTGCAGATGCCGAGTTGAATGTGTATAATACCGTTTATACAATAAAAGATGAAAACGGAAACCGTTATTTATCAGGCTTTTTGAAATCATCTGCAACAGCTTCGCACGGTTTTGTAGCAAAAGTTAATTCCGACAACAAAGTATTGTGGGTAACTAATGTAAACAACGGTCAAGGCGGAAGCAACAATGTAATTCAAGTAATTCCAACCGCTACCGAAGTTTTTGCTATCGTGTTTAATAACAACGGAACTTCTTACAAATCAGCCGTTGTAAAACTTGATGCTGCATCAGGCAAACAGGGTTCAAAAACAGATTTAACATCTTCGCTTTGTCCTACAGTCTTTACATACGATGACATCAACGAAGTTGCTTCTGTAGTTTTCAAAGGCAATTCCGGCAATGTTCAGACCGAACAAACCGACGATTGTTTGGTAGAAACTGTTACTTTGGGACAGAAAAACAACGTAGTTTCCGGCACATTCCAATTGAAAGGTCAAATTGTTGACATCATCAACGTACCAAACGGAAACATCGTTATTTGCAATTTCAAGGAATTGAAAGCGGGCGATAAGTCACAGACTTCGCAGTCTAATATTGCTGTTGTTACATTCAACGGTTCTGCTCCATCGGTAAATTTCTGTAAATCAAATGGTGATTTGCGAGCTGTTCGTGCTTTTAAAGTAAATGCTGAAACTATCAATATTTTAGGTAGTTCCGACAATATGGACAAAGAAATTTCTAATCTTTCAACACCTAATTATTTGTTGATTAACAACAAAGGCGAATTTGTAGATTAGAAAAAAAGTTACATAAAAATTTTAGGAAGGGGAAAACAGTTTTTAGAATTGTTTTCCCTTTTTTTGTTAGAGATACTTTATCAACAATGCTATTGAATTTCTTTTTAGTGAAATTAGTTATGCTCAAAAGGTTACATCCTACCTGCGATGCGAGGGGCAATAGAACAATCACCACCGGAACAACTGCATTTACACGCGGTTATTGTGTAGTTCATCAGCATTATCCGTCATTTGATATTATTGATATGGGTGGCAGGAAGTACGCCCCGATAATTGGACGGTTTATATCCATTCGACAGAAAAATTGATTCCTATTTCAAGTATTTTTTTTAAGGAACGATAGTTTCCTAATTTTTGATATGTTAAAATATAATGAAAAAATGACAATAAAAAACTTGTTTATTTGTTTATTATTTAATAGTTTAGCGTCTCAAGAAATAACGAGAGGAAACTGATGAATAAAAACTGTATATTCCTGATAATAATTCTGTTAGCAATAGTTGATGTCGTTTCGGCTCAGATAAAAACCATCGGTACGCCGTATATCAAGCATTATTCACAAAATGATTATATCGTAAGTAATCAGAATTTTGATGTATTGCAGGACAACCGTGGAGTGATGTATTTTGCTAACGGTAGCGGAATATTGGAGTTTGATGGTGTTTGTTGGAATATCATAAAAACACCAAGCAATACTGCTGTTTTTTCTTTGGATTATAATGATAGCGAAAATGTAATTTATGTAGGTGCCAACGGCGATTTCGGATATTTAAAAGCCGATAGTTCAGGCATTATGAAATTCAATTCATTACTAGAAAAAGTTCCCGAACAATCTCGAGTTTTTCAGCAGGTATATTCTACATTAATCACCGAAAACGAAGGTATAATATTCCAAAGCAAATCCACAATTTTTATTTACAAAGAAGATACAATAATTGTAAAAAAAGCAGAACATGGATTTCAAGGCGTTTTCAACGTTGGAAACAAAGTGTTAGCGGCTTCTACGGGACACGGTATCATTGAATTGAAAAACGGTGTATTTTCCAAAATCGATGAACTTTCTCCCGCAGGCGACGACATCAAATATATTGAGCAAATTCAAGACAGTCTGATAATTATTAACAATTCCGACGGTGTTTTCTCTTACAAAAATAATGAATGTCACAAAATCGATATTCCTCTCAATACGTTGATTAAGAAAGATTTGTATTGCGTTAGCAGATTGCATGACGGTTCTTACGCATTCGGTACTCAGTCCAAAGGTATAATCATAACCGACAGCAAATTCAACGTAATTAAAACAGGATTGTTGGATACTCATTTTATAACATCTTTTTATGAAGACGAAAACCATGTATTGTGGGCTACTCTTTACAGAAGCGGTTTGGTGTTAATTGACTTATTCTCGCCGTTTTCTAAGTTTTACAACCGTGAAACCAATATTTCGGGAACGGTAAATTCTGTGTTTCAGAAAGGACAGGATTTGTACCTTGGAACCGATGCAATTTATTATGTTAACATCGATTCATTGAAAAATCCGAAATTCCAACTGTTGAAAAATCCGAAAGGTCGTGCATCAATTTACAGAATTGATACAATTAACGGTCAAATAATCGGAGGTTTTACAAAAGGTCTTTTTACACTTAACGGCAAAACGCTAAGTAATGTTGACGAAAAAGATCAAAACGCCAGAATTTTCCATATTAGCAAAACCAACCCGAATATTATGCTTGTAGGTGCGGCTCAAGGATTTTCGGTTTACGAACTAAAAAACGGAAAATGGAAATACAGCAACGGTCTCAACGGTTTTGATGAGCAAGTACGTCATTTTGTAGAAGATGACAACGGTAATTTTTGGATTTCTGTAAAAAACAAAGGCGTTTTCAAAATAAGAATCAACGAGACTTTTACCGAAGTTACTTCCATTAGCAAATACAATTCAGAAAACGGCTTGCCCTCCGATTTTGAAAACTATGTATTCAGTATCAGACACAAAGTAGTAGTAGCTACAATTCACGGTTTCTACAAGTACGATCAAGATTCCGACAAGTTTTTTGAAAATGTTGACATCAACAAGGCATTCGGAAACAACAATGCATACGATTTTATGTATCACGACCGGAGAGGAAACATCTGGGTAAAACAAGTAATTGCCGGTAAAAAAGATGAAAACGAGCGTACATGGATTCTTCAGCGTTACAGGTTGACATCGGATACCACGGCTGAATGTTTCTACAAACCGTTTTTACCTTACATGAATCATATATATTCGTTCGGTTACATCGGTAGAAATTGTTATGTAATTGGAGATCAAGATGGTTTTGTACATTATGATGCCAATATTCAGAAAGATTTTTCACATAAATACAGCGCACATATTACAAATATCGAAAGCATTTACAACGATTCGGTAATTGTTGGAGGCAACTACAGCGGTTCTACAATTGTATTACCGTATTCAATGCACGGCATAAGAATTTCATTTTCAGCGATGTATTACGAGTATCCTGAAATGATGAAGTTCAAAACCTATCTTGAAAACAATGATGACAACTGGTCGGACTTCAGAAACGAAACTCAGAAAGAATATTCAAACCTTAGTCCCGGTACTTACACATTCCACGTAATCGCCAAAAACGGTTATGACCAAGAGAGCGAAGAAACTACAATAACATTCAGAATCCTTGCACCTTGGTATCTCAATCGCGGAATGATAGTAGTTTACCTGTTGTTTCTTGCCGGACTTATTTGGTTAATCGTAAAAGCTTACACCAAGAAACTTATCCGAGATAAGCAGAAGTTGGAACAAATTGTAGACGAGCGAACTGCCGAAATTCGTGCTCAAAGCAAATTGATTATTCAAAAAAATGCCGAACTCGACGAGAAAAACAAAAATATCACCGACAGTATAAAATATGCTCAGCAGATACAAGAAGCCATGTTGCCGTTGAAAGAAAAAATCAACAAAGCATTGCCGGACAATTTTATACTATTCCGTCCGAAAGATATCGTAAGCGGCGATTACTATTGGTTTGCCGAAACCGACAGACACATCATAATAACAGCCGCCGATTGTACAGGACACGGAGTTCCGGGAGCGTTCATGAGTATGATTGGTTCTCAGATACTTACAGAAATCGTTACCGAAGGTATTACTGCCGCTGACGAGATACTTACAAATCAGAACAATCGTATCCGCAAGGCATTGAAACAAGATACTACCGAGAATCACGACGGTATGGATATGGCACTTTGCTCTATCGACAAACAGACCAAAATCGTAGAATTTGCCGGAGCTAAGAATCCGCTGATATATGTACAAAACGAAGTAATCGACACTATAAAAGCCGACAAGCAAGGAATTGGCGGCGACCAGATTGAAGAGAACTTTGTATTCACAAAACATGAGATTCAAGCCGACGGAAATACATGGTTCTACATGTTTTCAGACGGGTTCCAAGACCAGTTCGGAGGTCCGAAACAAAAGAAATTCATGATAAAACGTTTACGTGAACTTTTGTTTGAGATTCACAACGAGAAACCGGAAAAACAACGGGAAATCTTGAACAACGCAATTGAAGATTGGATTGGTCCAGATGGAGAACAAACCGACGATGTAATTTTAATAGGGTTCAAATTATAACACTAAAGACAATATAATGAAAAAGAAACTTAACGAAGCACAAGAATTTGCCAACGATTTAATCGACTTTATATCTTACAGCCCCTCTACATTTCACGTTGTAAGAAATATCAAAGCCGCATTATTGAGAAAAGGCTTCAAAGAATTGTCTCTTACCGAGCCGTGGCAAATAGAGAAAGAAGGAAAATATTTCGTAACCCAAAACGATACTGCCATTGCTGCAATAGCAGTTGGCATGGGGCAGCCCGAAACCGACGGATTCAGAGTGATTGCAGCTCATACCGATAGCCCGACAATCAAAATAAAACCAAGTCCGGAAATGATAATGGGTAATTGCATAAAACTCAACACCGAAGTTTACGGCGGAGCAATACTCAGCACATGGTTCGATCGCCCGTTGAGCATAGCCGGCAGAGTGGTTTTGAAATCAAAAAATCCGTTCAAACCCGAAGTCCGTCAGTTCAATATGAAAAAACCGTTGTTACAGATACCAAACCTCGCAATACATTTCAATCGTAAAGTAAACGACGGAGTAAGAATCGATCCGCAAAAAGAACTTTCACCGCTATTGGCATCTGTAACATCGCCTTTGGAGGGTGAAAACTACTTAGTAGAACTGTTAGCTCAAGAGCTGAATATCTCTCCTGACAGCATTTTGGATTTCGATCTCAACCTTTATGACACCGAAAAAGGCTGTCTGATAGGAGCTAACAACGAATTTATATCTTCTGCCAAGCTCGACAACCTCTCAATGATACACGCCGGAATGGAAAGCCTCTTTACAAGTCCGAATATCAATGCTACACAGATAATGGTTTGTTACGACAACGAAGAAGTAGGAAGCCGTACTCGTCAAGGTGCTGCTTCGCCGTTCTTGAAAAACATCCTCGAACGCATTATCTACAAGCTCAACGGTGACAAAGAGGAATATTTGAGAGCAATTTACAATTCGTTTATGATTTCGGCTGATTGCGCACACGCACTTCATCCAAACTATCCCGAGATGAGTTGCCCGACAAACCATCCGTTGCTCAACAAAGGACCGGTCCTCAAATACAACGCTGACCAAAAATACTGTACCGATGCCGAAAGCGCAGCCGTATTTGCAAGTCTTGCAACATTGGCAGGATCTCCGTTGCAACGCTTTACAAACCGTAGCGACCTCGCAGGAGGTTCCACATTAGGAAGTATCTCAACCTCGCAAACCGATATGAGATGCGTAGACGTAGGAACACCGATACTCGCAATGCACTCAATCAGAGAGTTAGGCGGAGTTTACGACCATTTCAACATGAAAAATATATTCATGAAATTTTTCTCAGTATAGTGGCGTAAAACCAGCATAACGATTTCATTTCCTTAGGGCAGATTCTCATGACTGCCCAAAAAATTACACCTTTTTGAGGAAGATATTACAAAGGATAATCGGGCGGCAACACTATCGGCGTCCGATTATCCTTTATAATTATAATTGTGTATCAATCAGAAATTGGGAATAGCAGAGAAAAAACTATAAAAAAAAATAGAAAAATATTTGTTTTATAAAAATAATTAGTAACTTGCAACCGTAAAATACAGAAAACCAAAACTCAGATGGAAATAAAAAATAACAGATTGGTAGGAGCTACATTTGTAGAGGCAAATGCTTACAATAAAACAGCAACCATAAAACCCGACGCTATAATAATACACTATACAGCGGGAGCGAGCGGTGCTGCTACAGTAAAATTGTTTGCTGCCAAAACTGCCACTACATCAGCTCATTTCGTTGTGTCTGAAGACGGAACTATTACTCAGATGGTAGACCTCAACCGTAAAGCTTACCACGCAGGTACTTCAAGTTACAACGGCAGGTCATCTTACAACGGATTTTCTATTGGTATAGAGATTTCTAATCCGGGTTACCTGAAGAAAATAGACGGAAAGTATTACACATGGTGGGAAGCAAAAAAGGAAAACAAAACTCCTGTGGATCCAAGCAAGGTATTCACCGGCAAACATCGCAATGCCGTTACTACCATGACATACTGGTACAAATATACTGATGCTCAGATTGCTGCCGTAAAAGAATTGTGCAAAGCTATCTGCAAGGCTTACGATATCAAAGAAATACTCGGTCACGAAGAAATTGCGCCGGGACGTAAGTGCGATCCGGGTCCGGCATATCCGCTCGACGAACTTAGAAACGAAGTGCTGTTCGGTTCCAACACTGCAAACCTTAGCGACATCTTCAAGGAAGCAATATCGAAGTCGGCAGCTACATCGCTTACTATCGGCAAAGTAAAAGTAAAACTCAATTTCCGTCAGCAGCCAAGCACTACTGCTGCATTGAAGTCGAGCCCGATAGCCGCAAATTCTTACGTATATATCATTGGCAAAGATTCTTCGGGAGAATGGTTCAATATCCTTCACGAAATCTCCGGTTGGATCGACAAAGAGTATATCGAACAAGATAATACTGACAGCGATTACGACGGATGGCTGAATTCTGACAAAGCAATGCTTTATAGCGATCAGAAAAAGAGCCGCAGAATGGTGTCTGACCTCAAAACCGGTACAAAATTCAATATTCTTGAACAGCAAGAAAACATGTTCAGAATAAAAGCCGTAGTAGAAGGTTGGGCATGTGCCAAATATATCACCGAACAAAAATAAAACAATTATACGTAAATAACTGCTCAAATGACGTTTTCTATTGATTTAGGAAACGTCTTTTTTTTTAAATTCGTGTTTTTCGTAGTTAAACCTATTTGCCGTCCTAGTTTTCAAAAAAATATTTTCCAATTTTTTGTTACTTCAAAAAGTTTATTCTAATTTCGCAACGTTAAAAAAGCTAAAAAAAGATTCAAAATGACTGCAAATGTAAATAAAATTTACCTATATTCCCGATAGAAATCGCAATTTGTTGATGTTCAATAAATTGGCTGTTTTATTTTATCTGATTTTTTTTTAAAATCCTTTTGCTGTCTTTGCACAAGGCTCAAACTCGGTAAATATCAGTATTTTGGGTTGCGGAAATTATAGTGCAAAACTTTCTGATTATTACTCGCCCAAAAATGCCGGGATGTTAACTGTAATTGTCAGAAATACTGACTTCAAAGATCCTTATTTGCAAATCCAACTTTACATGTCGGTAACAAACGGTCTCAAAACTTATATCCAAACCAAAAGTCCGAACACTTCAAAAATAAATTAACACTGACAATGTGATAATTACAACTCGTTATCGCAGTATTGATACTCCCGTTGGCATGGTTGAGCCTGAGGAACTTGAGAATTTTGTAAAATCGCTTTGGCTTGATGGAAATTCGCTCGCCTCATCGTCAAAAATTCGTGATACAATTGTAATTGACCAAAAATTTGATTACCTTTACCGCCGTGAAAGCGGTGAGTTTGTAGCCGTTATTGTAAATTCAGATGGTTCTACGACAGAAACCGAATTTGACCTTCACAAAAATCCGTCGCAAACGTTGATAAACCGACGGCAAAGGCGACAGCTTGGTTTATTCACAAAACGGACAAGTAATGGGCATAAAAGAATACAGAGCCTCAGGCGGAAACCGTGCGTTACTCAATGATTACCACCGCAGAAGCGACAGCTTAGCGCAGTGGCAAATCAACTTTTTGCCCTATGAAGAACAAAATTACGGCTTTGACTACCTTGGCAGCGGTAGCCACGGAATTTATTCAGGTTCAGAATATTACCCGTATTTGTCCGGCAATTATGATTTACGTTACAAATCCGTTGAATGCGATCAAAACGACAAAGTAATTGTAGATTTTGGAAGTTATCCCGAAAAAGATTCGGTAATTTTCAAAGATAAATACGGCGTAAAACTCAAAGTTTCAAAAGGTAACATCTTGAATTTCAGCGGCGTAACCGATGCTGACACAAATTATATTTATGCCTACCGTGGCGATGAAAAAATCGGAAAACTTTCTGTAAATACTTATAAGAAAAAGTCTTACAAAGTTGTTTTGGTGAGTGTAAATAAGGCAAAGTTACCTGATATAATCAGCTTACAAGATTCTCTAAATAAGTATTACAAACAAAGTGTTGTAAGTTTTGAAGTTGATACGGTTAATTTTTATTTACCAGAATTAACAAGTTTTTCGCATGGTGGAAGTC